>CAZRNX010000001.1:0-24456 GCA_964601555.1 uncultured Candidatus Saccharibacteria bacterium
TGAGATGAGTTTCATATGGATAGCATAAGTGAGAAAAGTTGTTGGAGCAAGGGCTATGAATCGTCAAAAAAGAACGCCCCGTTAGGGGCGTCTGTTTTGCCACCCGGCGGCTAGTACGGCAACTATCGTACACACCAGCGCGGTGGGGAGTTGAGGGGTCTGGAACACAAACAAAGCAATAAAGCTGATAATACCACCGACTATACCATAGAGCAAATACCATTTCATAACGCACCTTTCGTGTGGGGACTGAAAACAAAATAGCACAGGTACACAGTTTACGCAACGCGCCCCTCAAACCACTCTACCGTTCGTTTCATGCCTTCGTCAAATTTTATTTTTGGACTGTATCCAAGAAGTTTTTTCGCTTTTGAGATGTCAGCATGAGTGTGCCGGACGTCGCCGATCCTTGTCGGGCGTTTTTCTAGTTCAAGTTTCCTGCCCGTGTATTTTTCAATAATCTTTTTCACGTCATTCACCTCCGTTCGTTCGCCGTGCGCGATGTTGAACGCTTCGCCGCCGAAATTCTTTTTTGACTGCATGGCAAGAATATTCGCCAACACAACGTTATCGACGTAGCAGAAGTCTCGCGATTGGCTGCCGTCGCCCTCGAGGAATGCACGCTTCTTTTTCGGGAAATACACCGCTTCAAGCCAGGCGGAAATGACGGTTGAGTAAGGCGAGTCACCGTATTGTCCGGGGCCGAAAACATTGAAATAGCGAAGTGATACGGTGTCGAGCCCGAGCAGTTCGCTGAAGTTTTTACAAAAAATTTCCCCGACATATTTCTGCGTTGCGTAGGGAGATCTTGGGTCCGGCATGTTCGTACTCTCATTGGTCGGAAGTTTTTTCGCCCCGCCATAGATAGATGACGACGAAGAATAGATAAACCTTTTCACGCCATGTTTTTTCGCTACTTCAAGAAGTGCGACAGTGCCGACGATATTCGCTTCACTTGTTTCGCGCGGATGCTCGACGGAGTAAGACACTCTCGGCAGTGCGGCAAAATGAAAAACATATTCCGGCTTGTGTTTTGCGAAAACTTTTTCGAGCAAATTTTTATCCAAAATAGTTCCCTTGTAAAAAACAAACGAAGCAGAGCCGAGGGAACCGAAAGGCGGCAGAGAACCCTCTCGTCCCGTAGAAAGATCATCAATCCCGACAATACTAATCCCAACAATACTTGCTGATGGGAATTTCTTTACGAATTGCTTCACGAAGTTAGAACCGATGAATCCGGCACAGCCGGTTACGAGGATTGTTTTTGTCATGTTTGTCATGAGTTTAAGAATAACGAAATTTCAATTTTCTTCAAACAAAAGGCCGCTATAAGAAGCGGCACAAAAAGAGAACTGAGAACTATAAGATATGGAGCGGAAGTACAGAGCATGCGTGGTGCTGGTATCTGCTTCCACGCTCTGCCACTTCCCGCGCTTCCAAGTACCTACGCCTTTCTCTCTCGTCTTTTGGTTGCATATACTGGAGCGGGGTACGGTTGATGAAGTATCTTTCTGTTCCCTCAATGCCAGTCATGGCATCAAGCTCTGCGCCGCTATTCTCTACAACCGCAATCTTCTCTCTTCTCAAACACCGCCCGGAAGATGCGAGCACTAACGCCTTTCTTTGTTTCGTAGGCACATATATGATTTCGGAAAGAAGGTGAGCAATCTGGCACGCGGTTGCTTTATATCGTTGCCACGCCGGATTCCCCGCGGTCATCAATATGATTTCCCACCCTCTTTCTTGAGCTACTTCCAGGAAGCGGAGGGAGTCATTAAAGAGATAGCGCGCCAAATTTGCAAACTGTTCCGAGAGAAGCATTTGTATTTCATGGAGCGGAAAGCGTCGCAGTGAAAGCTTGGCCATTTCTCGCATGTGAAGATCAAGTGTGTAACCAACCTCGGTTGCGCTTCTGTACGAGCGTTCCCAGTTACGCTCCCAAAGAACGTCTTTCGCCCGAAATTGCGGCAGTGCGCCTGGAAGATCGCAATGAAAGAATCTATCCGTGTCCAAAAGCGTGTGGTCAAGGTCGAGAACCAGAAGTTTTTTGCTTTTCATTATTCTTCCACCACTGTTCGCACCGGGAGAATGAGCGGCGCCCGTACTCGGAGCATTACTTCTGTCCTGTTGCCGTATTGCGTTCGCATCCCGACAATGCCTTCCCCGAAAGTCTCGGCATATACCTTGAGCGCATTGAAATTGAACGCGTACACCCACACGATAAAAGTAATATGGCTTTCAATGCGGTTGTTATGCGCCTTCGTCCATGATGCTATTTCTCGCATGCTTTCCGAAATAATTTTCGGCCCGATTTTGCACCCCTGCCACTTCTTCCCCACGCCGACCTGTTCGAGTTCCATAACCGGTTCGGACCGCAAGAATCCTCCATGCATTTGCCAGCCAATATAGCCAAGTATCGTACCGTCAGTATTTTCTGCTACAAAATACTGATAGACGGGGAAGGCGCGGAAAAGAGAAAATACCCACCGTTGCGCATCTTCTTCACTTCCGCGATGTCCGAGAAATATCTCGGCGTTTATTCTCGCTATGGCGAGTATGTCACCCTCAACAGCTCGACGAACAACACAACACTGTATATTCATAAGTTACCTCGTATGAAACACCTTCTTCTTTTGATAACGGGGACAAAAAACAATAGTTACGCGTACTTTTTATCCACAATTTACATTTGACTGCTCTTTTTTAGAGAGTAGTATGGTTTGAAATGGGTCAAAAAACAAACATCCGTAAGGCAGGAAAAAAGAAGGGACAAGTATCCCATTAACGCCCGCTTCAAGAGCGGCATTTTTTTATCATAAAACATGAAACTCATTCTTGAAGACGGTACGGTATTTGCGGGCAAAAATTTCGGCGCCGATGTGCGAGCCGAAGGGGAAGTTGTATTTACAACCGGGATGGTGGGGTATGTGGAGAGCCTTTCGGACCCGTCGTATGCGGGGCAGATTCTCGTTTTCACAACACCCTTAGTCGGCAATTATGGCGTTCCGGATAGAGAGTTTTTCGAATCGGGCAGGGTGCAGGCGGCGGGGGTGATAGTTTCGGAATACAGCGAGAATTATTCCCATCATACCGCCGAGCGCTCGCTCTCTCGCTGGCTTACAGAAGCAGGAATTCCCGCCATTACCGGCATAGACACACGCGCGTTGACGAAAAAATTGCGCACGTACGGGGTGATGTTGGGGTCGATCGTGCACGACAAGCAGATGCCCAAAAACCAAAAGCCATTGAATGATCCCAACGATGAGAATCTTGTCGCGCGGGTGAGCATTACAAGACCTCAAACGTATGGCAACGGGCCACTCAAAATTATCGCGGTTGATTGCGGAATAAAAGAAAATATCATTCGGAAGCTTACTCGTCCCGATACAACCGTCACACGCGTGCCATGGGATTATGATTTCACCCGCGAGACATACGACGGCATTGTTTTTGGGAATGGTCCCGGAGATCCGACGGCGTGTACTCCCACCATCAAGCACATTAGAAGAATATTTACACAAGAAAGTAAGAAAGAGAGAAGTAGGCAAAGACCGATGTTGGGGATTTGCTTGGGCACTCAACTCATGGCACTCGCGGCGGGAGCGAAAACTTACAAGCTCAAATTCGGCCATCGTTCGCAGAATCAGCCGTGTTTACTAGATAACCACCAGACACCAAAATTTTCAAGTCCTCGGAGTGCCCAGACATTGAAAATTTTGGTGTCTGGTGGTTCACTGCCACAACGCTGTTACATCACTTCCCAAAATCATGGATTTGCCGTGGAAGAGAAGTCGCTCCCGAAAGATTGGAGCGTGTGGTTTACAAATGCGAACGATGGGAGTGTAGAGGGCATAAGACACAAGACCTCTCCCTGGCAAGCGGTGCAGTTTCATCCTGAAGCTTCCCCGGGACCCACGGATACAGGGTGGATATTTGACGATTTTCTGAAGATGGTGAGAGAGTATAAAAAAAATGGGAAATAAACATAAAATCAAAAAAGTGCTTCTCCTCGGTTCCGGGGGGTTGAAGATTGGCCAGGGAGGAGAGTTTGACTATTCCGGATCGCAGGCGATTAAGGCGCTCAAGGAGGAGGGGGTTCGAGTCGTGTTGATTAATCCCAATATCGCAACTGTGCAAACGGACCCCGGACTCGCCGATATGGTATATTTCCTCCCGCTCACGCTTCCGTTTGCGAAAAAAGTGATTGAGAAAGAACGGCCAGACGCAATACTTTTAAGCTTTGGCGGACAGAGTGCGCTTAATTTGGGACTCGAACTCGACAAGGGGGGTGTTTTGAAAAAATATCACATGAGAGTGCTCGGCACTCCTGTTTCTGCTATTCAAGACACGGAAGATCGGGAGCTTTTCATCAAGCGCCTGAAAGAGATTGGCGTGAAGACGGCAAAGAGTTTCGCGGCAAGAAATGTTCGTGCCGCGCTCCGTGCCGCCGAGAAAATAGGATACCCGGTAATGATGAGATCGGGATTCGCGCTCGGCGGAGAAGGTTCGGGTGTTTTAAAAAATTCCAAAGAACTTACACAGAGGGCGATGGAAGCTTTTCGAACCACGACGCAAGTGCTCATCGAAGAATATTTACTAGGCTGGAAGGAAGTTGAGTACGAAGTAGTGCGCGATTCGGCTGATAATTGTGTCGTCGTCTGCAACATGGAGAATCTCGATCCCATGGGCATTCACACCGGAGAGAGCATGGTGGTTGCGCCGTCGCAAACACTCACAAACGAGGAGTATCACAGACTTCGCGAGATTGCGATCCAAACAGTGCGGCACTTGGGGATTGTTGGAGAGTGCAATATTCAATACGCGCTTCATCCCAAGACTGGCGACTACCGCGTTATTGAAGTGAATGCGAGACTTTCTCGATCGTCCGCGCTGGCGTCAAAAGCAACGGGCTATCCGCTTGCATTCGTGGCGGCAAAAATCGCGCTTGGATCAACGCTTCCGAATCTCACCAATGCGGTGACGAAAACAACGAGCGCGTGTTTCGAACCGGCGCTTGACTATCTCGTGCTTAAATTGCCGCGCTGGGATCTCGGGAAATTTGAAAATGCATCCGCGCGCATCGGAACGGAAATGAAAAGCGTGGGTGAGGTGATGGCGATCGGGAGAAGCTTCGAGGAGGTATTGCAAAAAGGACTTCGCATGCTCTGCGTAGGCGCGGACGGCCTCACGGCCAACCGCAATGCGAAGTTTGTCATACGGGATTTCGCCGCTGAAATTAAAAATCCCACCCCCCGGCGCGTGTTTGCAATAGCAGAAGCTCTGCGCGCGGGGTGGAGTGTGAAAAAAATCCACAAACTCTCGTGGATTGATCCGTGGTTTCTGGAAAAAATGAAAAATATTATCAAGATTGAGCAGAGTCTAAGAAACTGTCCGGAAAGCTTGTTCTCACGGACACGCGTCGCCTCGCCCCGCGAGCGAGGCGCGCTCTTCTCGTCCTCGCTCTCCGCCAGTGGCGGAACCATGCCCGCTCGGACTGCGAAAGTTCCGCTCAAACAACTTTCCAGCCAGTTTCTTCAGCTTCTTTTAGACGCAAAGAAACATGGCTTTGCTGATGTGCAGATCGCAGAGGCAACTGGGAGCACGGAAGAAGAGATTAGGGCATTGCGCATCCGGAAGAAAATTCTGCCGGCCGTAAAGCAGATCGATACGCTTGCCGGAGAATTTCCCGCGCAGACTAACTACCTCTACCTCACATATCATGGAAGTGAAAATGATGTTGCGCCCACCGAAAGTAACAGGGCAAAAAATATTATCGTACTAGGGAGCGGGCCGTATTCGATCGGCTCATCAGTGGAGTTCGATTGGTCAAGTGTGCAGGCGCTAAAAACGCTGAAAGCCGAGGGGCACATAACAATAATGATCAATTACAACCCTGAAACCGTCTCCACTGATTACGATGAATCGAGCCGGCTGTATTTCGAGGAGCTCTCGCTCGAACGCGTTCTTGATATTGTGGAATTTGAGAAACCAAAAGGCGTAGTGATTTCCATGGGAGGACAGATTCCAAACAACCTCGCAATGCCACTTTCCAAAAATAAATCCCTCGGCAGTACACGTATTTTAGGCACCGACCCGAAAAATATAGACCGTGCGGAAGACCGGAAGACATTTTCAGACTTACTCGATCGCATTGGCGTCGACCAGCCTCTGTGGGCAAAGCTTTCAACAGAGGAAAAAGCGCTTCAGACGGCGGAAGAGTTCGGGTATCCGCTTCTCGTGCGGCCGTCGTATGTTCTCTCAGGCGCCGCGATGAGCGTCGCATTCGATCGAGATTCACTTTTGAAATGTTTAAGGCGAGCCACGGATGTGTCCGCAGAGCATCCGGTGGTGATTTCCAAATTTATCGAAAATGCGCGTGAAATAGAAATAGACGGAGTTGCGACAAAGGGCGAACTCACCATTTACGCCATTACGGAGCATGTAGAGAACGCGGGCACGCATTCTGGCGATGCGACGGTAGTTATGCCTCCCCAGCACACCTATCTTGAAACAATCCGGCGCGCGAAGCATATCACCCGCGAGGTTGTGAAAGAGTTGAGCGTCACCGGTCCCTTCAATATCCAGTTTCTCGCAAAAGAAAATCGTCTGCAGGTAATCGAGTGTAATGTCCGCGCGTCTCGGAGCTTTCCGTTCATTTCGAAAGCGTCAGGGTATAACTTCGCCGAACTTGCCACACGCGCGCTACTTGGGAAAGATATTTCGGGAGAATATAGAACGGTTGACCTAGACTATTGTGCGGTGAAGTCGCCGCAGTTCTCCTACCGTCGCATCAAAGGGGCCGACCCGCTCGCATACGTTGAGATGGCTTCAACGGGCGAGGTCGCGTGTTTCAGTGAATCGTACTCAGAGGCACTTCTCCAGTCCATGCAAGCCGCGGGGTTTCGCTTGCCCAAAAAAAATATTCTCATTTCACTCGGCAAAGAAGAAAACAAGGTGAAACTTCTTCCCGCGCTCGAAAAATTTGTCCGATTCGGACTGAATATTTTTGCAACAGAACACACAGCAGACTTTTTGCAGAGTCACAATATTGCCTGCACAAAAGTGTATAAGATTCACACAAAGAAAGAACCGAACGTGTCCGGCTTGTTCGAGAATGACAATACAAAAGGCGGGAGGAGTAGCAAGAAAGGGAAGTTAGACCTCATCATCAACATCCCCGCTTCCGCACTCGCGCGGGATTCAAAAGACGGCTTCATCATTCGCAGGAAAGCGGTAGACCTCAATATTCCGCTTATCACCAATCGCCAGCTTGCAGAGGCGTTCATCCTTGCTTTTTCGGAAATGAAAGAGCGCGGCCGAAACGGCGACTTCGAAGTCAAGCCGCGAGGAGAGTATAGATGATCTATTTATTTCTCCGGCAGCCAGCGCTTTTTGAGCGGAATAAAGGCGAGGGAAACGAGGGTCAAGAGAAATCCGGCAATAAGCACGCGCGTCATATCAAGATATACAAGCGATGATCCGAAGTAGGCAAAGAGAATCGTGGAGGGGAGAACCCCGAGAAATGTTCCCAAGACGTACGAGCGAAGTGTCACAGTGGTGAGGCCGAATGCGAAGTTAAGCGCTCCCGGGGGGAAAATCGGCAAGAGGCGCAGAAAAAATACAACAGCAAAACCGTTTTTCTCGATCTTTTTTTCATACTCTGCGAGTCCCTCGATAGTGCGCGTATGGGACCGAAAGAACCCTCGTCCGAAATATCGCGCCGTCGCGAAAGAAATGGTTGCGCCGACCGTACCGGAAACGAGAGTGTAGACGGTTCCCAGAACGGGCCCAAAAAGCACAAGCCCAATGAGCATGAGAGGAAGTCCTGGCGCCATGACAGCGATGGCGAGGGAGTAGAAGACCATATACGCAACCGGCGCAAGCGCACCGTACGCGCGGATCGTTTCCTGAAACGCATCGAGATTATATGTAAAGTAATTTTCCATGTGTTTGTTTATCTCCTTTTCCCATGAAACTGCCTGTGAATTTCACGCAGGCCCTTGTCTGTCACATGAGTATATATTTGAGTGGTAGAAATATTGGAATGTCCGAGCATTGCCTGAACGCTTCGCAAGTCCGCTCCGTTCTCGAGGAGGTCGGTTGCGAATGAGTGGCGAAGGGTATGTGGGGTAATTTTCTGAGATATTCCAGCTTTTTTTGCATAGAAATTCACGAGCCGTTCTATACTACGTGAAGTGAGCCGAAGTGATTTGTTTTTCAACTCCCTCGCGCCCGCGCCTTTGTGGTGGGAAATAAATAATGCATCGTCTATGTCTCCCCGTTTTTTCAGATAAGCCCGAAGAGCATCTTTTGACTTGGGAGAAAGAAATACCACGCGCACTTTCTCACCCTTCCCCCGCACCGAGAGTTCGTCGCGAGAGAGATCAATGTCCCGAGAGAGCGAGCAGAGTTCGGAGACACGCAGACCGGTAGAGAAAAGAAGCTCTAAGATAGCGCTGTCCCGAAGAGATTTTATCTCATCGCCGCCCGCACCTTCTTTAGGCATCTTGAGAAGCCGCGTGAGTTCTTCATGCGTCATCACGTCAATGTGTCTTTCAGGGACTTTTGCCAACTCGATTGCTTCCGGCGAAACACTCTTTACTCCGCGCTTCGCGAGAAACTTAAGAAAAGCGCGAAGAGCAATGAGATAATAATTCTGCGTGCGTTTTTTCATCTCTCTTTCTTCTCTTTTATCTTTCCCGCCTCCGCTCGCCATCACTTTCTGCCGGTTAAGCCAAATGCGATATTTTCGCAGAAGCTCCTCACTCAAATCTCCCGGCTTTTCCACCCCAGAATCTTTTTTTACAAATTCCAAAAATCGCGAGAGATACCTATCGTAATTCGCAACCGTAAGAACGCTCCGTCCGCGCTCTATTTCGATATACTCCAGAAATTGCTGTTTCAGTTTCGCAAGCGCCATGGGGATAGTATAGCACCTACCAGAACGTTATACTCAGGCAGGAGTTGCAAAAAAAGCTGTAATATGCTATAGATAATACATTATGCTTACCAAGAAAAAGAAGGAGAGTGTCATTAAAAGGACGCAAATTCATGAGAAAGACACCGGCTCTCCGGAGGTCCAGGTCGCCGTGCTTACGAAGCGCATTGAGGCGCTTACGGAGCACCTTAAAGAGAATATGAAAGACAACCATTCTAGGAGGAGACTTCTTGCGATGGTTGCCGACCGCCGAGCGCATTTGAAGTATTTGAAGAAAAAGAACACGAAGCGCTACGAGTCTCTTACGAAAAAGTTGGGTATTAAAGCATAGTTTTTTACATTACAGTATTTAATCATTTTTATATTTTTATTTTATGGCTGTTATTAAACATCCGAGCCAGCGCGTTGGCGTTTTCATAGACACGCAAAATCTCTATCATAGCGCGAAGAATCTCTATCAGTCGAAAGTGAATTTCGGAGCTGTACTCAAAGAAGCGGTCGGCGCGCGTCAACTCGTGAGGGCGATCGCCTATGTCATCACGACGGAATCAGGCGAGGAGAAAAATTTCTTCGACGCACTTACGAAATTCGGGATAGAAACGAAGACCAAAGATCTTCAGATATTTTACGGAGGAGCAAAGAAGGCCGACTGGGATGTGGGGCTCGCTGTTGATGCGATATCGCTCTCGCCGAAACTTGATGTCGTTATTATTGTTTCTGGAGACGGCGACTTCGTGCCGCTTGTGGAGTTCCTTCGACTCAACAGGGGCATTCGAGTAGAGGTTGCGTCCTTCGGCAAGTCCACTTCCGGCAAACTTCGCGAAGTCGTCGACGATTTCCTCGACCTCTGCGAATCGCCGCAGAAATATCTACTTCGTTCTAACGTTCGCGCGAGAGGGAGGTAAAATTAAAAAACAGGCAAAATGAAAGAGCGGATTGCTCCGCCCTTTTTGCAACATAAGGGCTCTTCCGAAAATAACTCCCCCATCTCGCCTCCAAATTTTCCCAATCTCCGACTTTTCTTCCGTCAAAAATCTTTCACTGCAGCTGCTGCTGCACCTCAAGATTTTTTCAGTCAGAAAAAATCGAATCTTAGAAAAATTTGAAACCGAATCTGGAGAAGTTATTTTCGGAAGAGCCCTAAGTCGTTGCTAGAATCCGTGCATATAAGCATTGCCGCACTCGGCACACATATGCAGGCCATTTTCTGGGTCAACGGCGGGACAACTGTTGCACTCTGTGCAAACTTGCGCAGCCGTCTTTTCAATGATGACATTCCCACCACAATCAGGACACCAACCATCGTTGCTTGGGTCTTGGGTCGTAAATCGATGCCCACAATCTGAACACCATACCCACACAGTATCCATAGCAGCCTCCAATTATTTATACAAGCACTCTTCTATCTTATCATATACATAATAAAGTGTCAAATACTTTCTGTGGGTGATTTTTGGTATAGTATTTTTATTACCACTAATCGCTGGTTTTCGGATAGGTAGGATTGAAATCGCGCCAAGGGTTTCGGGCGAAGTTTCAATGCTAAAATCTGCGAACCAGCTCACGACTTTATGAAGATAAAAGAATATTCTCTGGAGATCGGGGGGAAGCATCTTATCGTGCAGTTTAGCGATCTCGCGGATCAGGCGAATGGGTCGGCTATAGTGCGCTACGGCGAGACGACGGTCTTGGCGACCGCGGTTATGGGCGGGAAGCGCGAACAGGATTGGTTCCCGCTTACAGTAGACTACGAAGAGCGGTTCTACGCATCGGGGCAAATCCTGGGCTCCCGCTTCATGCGCCGGGAGGGAAGGCCGTCGGACGAGGCGATACTTACCGGCCGCGTAGTGGACCGAACCATCCGGCCACTTTTTGACCACTCTCTTCGACACGATGTTCAAGTAGTGCTTACCGTGCTATCACTTAATCAAGACGATCCGGATATCTTGGCCGTCAATGCGGCCTCGCTCGCGCTCGCAATTTCGGATATTCCTTGGAGTGGGCCCGTGTCTGCCGTGCGCATTGGGAAGAAAAAGGGTGTTGAGGACTTCATCGTGAACCCCACATATGCTATTCGCGACGAGGCAGATTTCGAAATGGACCTCACGGCATGCGGCAAGGACGGCAAGATCAACATGATAGAACTTGGCGGGAAAGAAGTGAGGGAAGAGACGATTGAGAAAGCGATGCAGGAAGCTAAGAAAGAAGTCGAGCGCATTCAAGAATTCCAGAAGAAAATAATCGCAGAGATGGGGAGGGCGAAGCGTGCGATCGAGAAAGCGACCGTCCCCGAGGAAATGAGGGCGCTTTTCAAAGAAAACATCGAAGGGAAGCTCGACGAAACGCTTTTCTCCGGAACAGGTTCGAAGCGCGTGCATGATTTGGAAGACGAGTGGATTGCACTCGTGAAGTGCAAACTTCTCGACGCAAATATTTCTCTTGCGAAAGAAATTTTCGACGACGCGGTGAATGAACTTCTGCACAACGAAGCCATTGAGAAAGAGCGACGGCCGGACGGAAGAAAGATGGATGAACTTCGCAACCTTTTCGCGCAAGCGGGAGGCATTTCCCCCGTGATTCATGGTTCGGGAGTATTCTATCGCGGCGGCACCCACGTTCTCTCGGCGCTGACTCTCGGCGGTCCGGGGGAGGCGCAATTGATTGACGGTATGGAAATTAAAACCAAGAAACGCTACATGCATCATTACAATTTTCCGCCATTCTCGTCGGGTGAGACCGGACGGCTTGGAGGAATTAACAGAAGGGCTGTGGGCCACGGCGCGCTCGCGGAGAAAGCGCTCCTTCCTGTCATTCCGGACAAGGACACATTCCCCTACACGATTCGCATTGTGTCGGAGTCGATGGCTTCCAACGGCTCTACCTCAATGGCCTCCGTTTGCGGCTCTACTATTGCGCTCCTTGATGCGGGTGTGCCGATAGCTCGACCGGTTGCGGGCATTGCGATGGGCTTAATGATGCGGGATGAGAAGACATACAAAGTGCTCGTGGATTTGCAGGGGCCGGAAGATCACCACGGCGACATGGATCTTAAGGTCGCGGGGACTGCCGAGGGCGTGACGGCGATTCAGATGGATGTGAAAGTGGAAGGAGTGACTTTGCAAATACTCACGGAAGCGTTTGAGAAAGCGAAACAAGCCAGACTTCAAATTCTTAAAATTATTCAAGACGCCATTCCGACGCACAGGGCCGATATTTCGCCCTATGCTCCAAAAATAGAGACGGTGAAAATTAAAGTAGACCAAATAGGCATGGTCATCGGACCGGGCGGAAAGATGGTTAATAAGATTCGCGAAGAAACGGGCGCGGAGATTGATATTGAAGACGATGGCACGGTATTCATCACAGGCAAGAACGGCGCGGCGGAAGCGGCGAAGAAAATCATTGAAGCCATGACGCATGAATACAAGGCGGGGGAGCGCTATACGGGTATCGTCACTCGGCTCATGGAGTTCGGCGCATTTGTGAAGATAGGTCCGAACCAAGAGGGACTTGTACATATTTCTGAAATGGCGCCATTTCGTGTCAACAAAGTAACCGATGTCGTGAAAGAAGGCGACAACGTTCCCGTCATTGTGAAAGAAATTGACGACAAAGGCCGCATCAACCTCTCTATCAAGATGGCGGATCCAACGTTCGCTGACAAGAAAAAGAGATAAAAAAGAACGCCAGTGGCATGAACCGCGGGGCTTTGAGCCAGTCCTTATTTGTGAAGTTCAGTAGCTGAAAAGTAAAAACAGTCTATCACCAGTTGAAAGTCTTTGACTGTTTGGTCATTTCTCAAGACGGTAAGAAAAACTAGAAGTTCGCCAGGCTATAATCCATATTTGTTAGCAAACCACATAGTTGTTCAGTTGGCCCGACCTGACCCAAGGCACTACCGTCACAAAACATTATCTTCCGCCACTCCTTTTCCACATACTTTTTCTCTTCAACTTTCATTTGAGGCCCCTGAAACACAACGATACGCCAGCTCTTTGTATACCATAACAAAAAAATCGTTTACAAACTTTTGTGTTCGTCTGTGTAAATTGATATAGTAGAGAAAATGACAACACCTGTTCCACACAAGCCGGAAGAAAGTAGCGAGCCGGAGAAAGAGGGCGTGGCAAGCAACATTCGCGCCGATCTGCCATCGCTCCGGACCTACAAAGCCGACGTTGCGCATGCAATGCAGGATGAGAAAACTTCTCTTGTCAAGATTGTCTTGGAAGAACAGCGCGAACGCCTCAAGCGACGGGAGGCAGACTCTCCAAAGGCCACAAAGAACCTTCTTCTTATCATACTCTCCGTTTTTTTTGTTATAGGAAGCACGGGTGTGGTGTACTACGTCTTTATCCGAAAAAGTCTGACCGAAGACGAGATGACCCTCAACGCCTTAAATATTCGACCGATGATTTTCGTAGAGAAAAATCGGGAAATTATTGTTGACACAAGTTTCGAGCAAGACGCGAGGCAGAAAGTTGCAAGCCATATCGAAAACGACAAGCTCATGCTCGACACTATCGAATACATTTTCTTTACCGAAGAGGTGAGCGTGGAGACAAAAGAGGGGATAGTGAAACAGAAGAACATCATCGCGTCAGATAAATTTTTCAGTTTCATCAATCTGCGGATGCCCCCGATTCTTCACCGCGCGCTCGCGGAGGACTATATGTTTGGAATCCACTATTTCAACGACAACTCGCCGTTTTTTGTACTGACGACGGACTACTACGACAATGTTTTTGCCGGAATGCTGGAATGGGAGAAGAGGCTCTCTGAAGAAATGCTTACGCTGTGGGGCCGTCCGGAGAAAGGGAAGGAGCTGAAAAGCCGCCGATTTGAGGATTTGGTTATAAAGAACAACGATACGCGGGCCCTGCGCGGCTTTGATGGAAAGATTGCACTCATATATGCATTCAAGGACGAAAAAACGCTCATCATAACAACGAATGAAGATACGCTTCTCGAAGTCTCTCGTCGTCTCGATCTTTCGCGGGGGAGGAAGTAGCGAATACTTTGCGCGTTTCATAAAAACGCGATGTAGGGTGTCTAACATTTTTCTGTCCTTCAGGTTTCAGTTGTCTATTAACAATATAGTATTATTGGAGACATTGTCAGTATTCTCTCGGTGGAGAGAAACAATCTTGTCGGTATTAAAATCACCAACCAACATTTTGCAAGCAACTTTAGAAATCTATTTGAAATAACATGGAAGAAATCTTGAAGCAGAAGCTTTATCCCTCCGGCGTTTTCTCTTGAAATTTTTTTACGTCTATGTCTTTTTGCGGTTGGTAATTCCCCCAACCGCACGTGCCACTCATGCACGCGGGGTATTGGCCCGGTTTCCCGCAGGTATCGAATTCGCCGTGGACTACCGAGCACTTACAGTCGTTGTCGGCCCCGCACGACTGCCCAATAGTGTAGTACCCTTCCGGCACGGGCCACGGCTTGGAGTAGGCGCTCGCAAGATATATTGAGGAAACAAAAGCACTCGTCGCAAGCAATGCAAAGAGAATCTCTTTCAGGTCGTAGAATTTATTTTCCATAGCTATAGATTTTATTGTAATATACGCTTATATTTAACACCATGGACATGCCCCGCATTGATGACCAGAAGAACACGAACGAGCCAAGCCCATTGCGGGGCAAGCGAGTGCTCGTGCGGCTGGATTTGAACGTGCCAACCAATCATGGAAAAGTGACGGATGACTTTCGAATCAAAAGGGCCCTTCCAACGCTTGAATATCTTCAAGAACAGAACGCGAAAATGACTGCAATAAGCCACATTGGGCGATCCCCCGACGATTCGCTAAGGCCCGTTACGGCAAAATTGGAAGAATTACTCGGCACACAAGTTTTATTCGCTCAAAATATTTCCGAAGCGAGAAGTTTGGATGTGGAAACGAGAAACGGCGGCGTAATATTGCTTGAGAACTTACGGCGGAATCCCGGAGAAGAGACAAATAGTCCTGAATTTGCGGAAGAACTTGCTTCGCTTGGTGACATTTTTGTAAACGAAGCATTTTCGGCTTCCCATAGAGTGCACGCTTCCATTGTGGGTGTTCCCAGACTACTTCCGTCTTATGCGGGCATACAATTTGCGGCGGAAGTAGACCATCTTTCAAGAGCGCTTGCGCCTGACCACCCCTTTCTTTTTATATTGGGCGGCGCGAAATTTGAAACGAAGCTGCCCTTTCTTCAAAAGTTTACGGAACTTGCGGACACGGTGTTTGTCGGAGGCGCATTGGGGAATGATATCCTGCGCGCGCAAGGATTTGTTACAGGAACGTCTGTTGTGGAAAAATACCTCCCGGAATATCTTGCCGAATTTACCAAAAGCAAGAAACTTCTCCCGATACAAGACGTTCTCTCTCGCGCACCGGGAGATGTTGTCACTGCAAGGCGCGTGGATGCCACCAAGAGTTACGAATCAATCGTGGACGCGGGACCGGATACTATAGCTTCGCTCGCAAAACCGATTCAAGAAGCAAGATGTATTCTCATGAACGGCCCGCTTGGGTGGTATGAAAAAGGATTCAGCGGCGGGACGAGAGAAGTGCTTCAAATGATAGCGAAAAACAAAAGTGCGATATCCATAATTGGCGGAGGCGATACAGTCGCGCTTATAAATCTAATGGGGGCGGAAAAAGAATTCACCTTCGTCTCTACCGCTGGCGGCGCGATGCTCGACTTCCTTGTCGACGGCGAACTTCCGGGGATTACGGCGCTTACAGAGTCTCAATCGATATGGCTCCATAGTATGGCCGATTCTTGCGCCCACGGCCCATAAGGACCAATCCCTTATCCCTTAGTCTTCCACTCCTCAAGTCCTTAAGGGAGAAGTTAGGGACACCCGGGATCATTCTTTGGTTTCGGTCCCATGCAAAGAAAACCATTCAAGAAAGCTCGTTTTAACTTTAATTCTTCCTCTTTTGATAAGGGGTTGTTTGACAGGTCTAATATGATTAAACCTTGTAAATCTTGTATTTCCGGTTTATAAGTGTTTCCTAATCTTATCCGCGTTCCCCGCAAAATCGTTTTTGTCGCCCCGGGCTTCGCGGGGATTGGGGAAGAGCCAAACATGCGCGTGGAAGACTTCGTCTCCCATCACCTTGCCCCAGACCGCTTCCGTACCGAAAGATTTTTGAATGGCGAGCGCAACTTTTTGCACTACAGCAAAATACTCTCCGATATTCGGGACATCCCATACCCAGCGGAAGTGTTTCTTCGGAATCACTTGTACGTGTCCGGGCGCTTGCGGATGAATATCCATTAGTGCTATAAAATTCTCATCTCCATACACTTTTTCCGACGGGATTTCTCCCGAGGCGAGTTTACAGAATATACAGTTCATTTTATTTGACATGTTCAAGAAGCGTATTCTTCACGTGGTCTATTTGTTTATGCGAAATGCCATAGTCACTACGGTTCTCCGTGAGCGTATCTGCAATCATTTCGATCTCATCTTTCGAGACGCCGCCTCTTGGACTGTAGAAAATGCTTTTATGTTCGCCATGATCGCGGTCAAACTGCTGGTCAAGAAGCCCTTTCACGATGGAATACTCGCGATCATTGAGGCGGTTTTCGCCCGTCTTCAATTTCCCGGCTATATGGCCTTTCTCAAACTCTTTTTTTGAAAGTTGGTGTGAACCCTGCATAGAAGTGAAAAGTTACTTATTAAGTGGCACCCTCCTGCCCCTAGGCATTAATTATGACCGAAATACTTTTGGAGTGCAAAGAGAAACCCCGTTCCGTGTGGCTCGGGGTTTTGTCACTACCGTTCTAGCGGTAGCGACTGTTGCCGTGAGGGAAGAGGAGTTATATCCTCACTCACGACTTGTGTTATCTATAGCATACTCGTATGAAAAATGCAAGAAGAATCTATATTGACTTCACATAAATAATAATGTATATTATATCTGGGTGTTCTAGCACCCCCAGGAGGCCTATCCCGGCCTCCTGGTGTCAGAAGAGGAGGTATAATATGGAGAAAGTGAGACTTGCGGCGTTTGCGGTACTCGCCGCTATGTTAGTCGCCTGTGCGGGGCCTACGCCACCGCCGGTCACAATTGACGCCATGCGAGCTATGGGTGAAGTACGTAAAGACGCTGGCGCCACAATCTATTTCTTTGTTCTCGAAAAGAACTGGGAGTAGGTTGAGACTACGTACGAAAACGACGCAACCTTGGGCCTGCCTGTTCGGAGGCCCTTTTTATTTCTGTTTTATTTCCCGGCTTTCAACGCCGCTGCAAGTTTGGGGTGGAAGATGTCATCCACAAGACCATATCTCTTCGCTTCATCGGCACTCATGTAGCGGTCTCGGTCGGAATCTCTCTCTATTTGTTCTTGTGACTTTCCGGTATTTTTCGCGAGGATTTTGTTGAGGTTTTCTTTTGTTTTTAAAATATGCCGTGCGTTGATTTCAATATCAGACGCCTGTCCTTCCACGCCGCCCATCACTTGGTGGATCATGACCTCGGCGTTCGGGAGCGCATACCGTTTGCCGCGTTTCCCGGAAGAGAGAATGATCGCACCCATTGACGCTGCGATACCAACACAGATAGTAGAAACATCAGGTTTGATATGCTCCATCGTGTCGTAGATTGCCAGCCCCGCCGTAACGGACCCGCCGGGAGAATTCACATAGAGCATGATGTCCTTCTTCGGATCTTCGGCTTCCAGAAAAAGCAGCTGCGCCACTATTAAGTTAGCCATATGGTCGTCTATGGCACCCGCAAGGAATACTATCCGCTCGCGCAGAAGCCGCGAATAAATGTCATACGCCCGTTCGCCGAACTGTGACTTCTCTATAACGGTTGGAATAAGCATCTTAGTTTTTTTTATTGTTAATGTCGGAGCTTCACCTGGCGGATTTCGTACTCTAAGCGCGAAATGCGCGCAAGGACATCGTGCTCTTCGGACTTCTCAATCTGCTTCAACCGCTCAGCGGTGGTATCCCTGAATTCAACGAACTCTTCCTGAAGCCGCGCCAGATCGCCCGAAAGCTTCTCAAGTCCCTTGTCTTCAGCGATTCGCGACACTGCGCTGTCCACGTATGCTTTGATAGAGTCATTCAGTTCCATGGTTTTATAATACTCTGATTCGTGAAATAAGTAAAATTTTCAACGTCTGGGCACTCCGAGGACTTGGAAATTTTACTTATTTCACGAATCAGGTTTCCAAAAACTCCATCACCTTCTCATTTATAAAGATAGATTCCACATAAGCTCTTGTGCGTTCCGGATCGGCGTCTCCATAATGCCTAAGAAGATGCGCCACTTCTTTCTCCACCGCTTCTCTTTCTGGCGTAATATTTTTCTCTTGCGCAATATGTTTCAATACGAAGTTAGTCTTCACACGCTTCTCTGCATCCGGAAACCACTCCTTGCGAATTTCTTCTTCACTTTTCTTCGCATGCTTCAAGTATTCGTCAAATGTTACGCCCATCGCCGCCACGTCAGCCTTGAACTGTTCCAGCATGGTTCGAAGTTCGCTCTCCGTGAGTATATCTGGGATCTCGCCCTTTGTTTCGGCAACGATTGCATCAAGAATTTCCGCGCGCTTCTTCGACCTGGCGCGATGCTCCTTCTCTTTCAAAAGATTCTCTCTTACTTTTATTCTCAGATCGTCAACAGTTTTAAAATCACCGACAGACTGTGCGAAGGCATCATTAAGCACCGGCAACTCTTTGTCCTCCTGCCCTCCTGTTTTTACCGCTCGCAACTCCCGCAATTTCTCGATAGCCTTTTCAACTTCTTCGTCCGAAACGCTCGCGACATCTTTCTTAGTCCGCTTTTCTTTTGTTTTTTTCTCGTAATCGGGAAGAGTAATTTTCGGGTAGGTGGCCGTGCGAATCTTAAAGCCGAGCGGGTTTCCCCGCGCAAGTTTGGTAAGCGATATGTGCGGCCGGCCAATCGCTTCTATTTTCTCTTCCGCAAGAATTTTCGGGTAATACTCGGCGAGAGCAAGCTCCGCCATCTTCTCTAACACGCCCGTTTCACCGACTTGCGCGGTGATAATATTTTCCGGGATATGTCCCTTGCGGAAGCCATCTATCGTGAGCGTATCTCCGAGCTTCTTCACGGCATGACTGCGAAATGCCTCAAAAATATCCGCGGGTATCTCGTCCGTGATCTCAACCTCGGATTTTGGCAACTTCTTTAATTCCGTCATAGCTAGAAGCATAGCGGGGGAGTAGAGAAAAGTCAAAAAACAATCAAAAGTTAAACCTCGCTGGTACCAGCGAGGTTTAACTTTTGATTAACTCACGGCTCGGGATTATAAGTTTTGCAGCTCGCCGTCCATTTCATTGAAGTTCGTGGCGTTTAAGTCAGCCTCTATATCAGCCGTCTCATCCGAGGTACCCTGTTGAGAGAGAGCCGCAGTTGCCGCGTCTGCATCCGCTGCAGGCATCATTTCACCGCCCTCTATCATCGGGCCGTCTTCCAGCATTCTATCTATCTGTTCTTCTTGCATCTTGTTATTCCAGAGGTAGAGCCCGCCCAAGATGAGTACAACGATAATAATAACAGTGCCGATGAGAGCGCCTGACGACTTCTCATCTTCGTCCGACATCGGAGCGCCCATCTGCGGCAGAGGAGACGTGTTGGAGCTTGGATTTTGTTGCATGTCCATAATTTTATGAATTTAATTTAATAAATAAAATTTATTGGGCTGGTGTTGTTGTGGCCTTCTTCGCCGTATTCTTCCCCTTTTTGATCTCCGTAATAGTGACGACAAGCGCCTTGTGGGCAGCTTTCATCGCTTCTATCGCTTTGCCTATTGATTCGCGCGCCTGCTTCAAACTGCTCGCCACGGGGTTTGGCGTACTCGTCCCCATGTTGGCGGGGAGCGCCGCAAGAATACCCTCAACGACTGTTTTTGCATTGGCAACGGCAGACTTCGCGGCGTCAATCTTTGTCTTTGCGTCCGCGAGCGAGGTTTTCGCTTTGGAGACATCCACTCCTTCCGACTCAAGTTTTGTAATGCGCGACTCGATCCTTCCTGCGAGCTTCACCAAGCGCCCAATTCCCGCGTCGAGCCTGTGTAGAACTCTCCTAAAATGATTGCGGATAATATCTTCTCTTCGCTCCATCCGCATTTCCTTCATCTCTCCTCGTTTCTCCTCCATTTTCTCCTTCATCTCCCCGCGCATTTCCTTCATCTCGGCGCGTTTGTCCTGCATTTTGCCCCGCATTTCTCCGCGGGTGCTCGTACTCGTCTCTGCGGTTGCAACAGCTCCCGACAGAAGCAATCCCGCACCAAGTATACTTGCGACAATGATTTTCTTCATACTTTTTATATTAAAACTAATAAATAATTCGCATAAAATACAAGATACAACAAGAATATTCTAGCATGAGTGGAATACCCCCGCTATCAGCATATGTTGATAACAGAATACCCCGTATTGACGATTGCGTCATTCAAACTTCGGCGCGTAATCTTTCCGATACCTTTCCGCGCACTCTTTGATGACCCTTAAAGCCTCCTCCGGCCCGTGAAATGTTTCTACCACCCCGGTTCCGGGCTTCTTGAGCGCTTTGTAGTTTTCCCAATAATATTTTGTCTCTTTCTGCCAGTATTCTCCCAAATCTTCAAACGTCTTAATATGGTCTGTTCTCTTATCGTCATTCAGAACAGCGATAATTTTGTCGTCCACTTCGCCGCCGTCAACGAATTTCATTACGCCGACAACACGCGCCTCGACAAGTGATCCCGGCACGAGCGGCTCGGTAATATTTACGATCTCCACATCAAGCGGATCGCCGTCTTGATCCCATGTAAGTGGAATCGCGCCGTATGTAAATGGGTATGCGAGCGACGAGTAGCCGACGCGGTCGAGCTTCAACTGTCCGCTTTCGGTAATGATCTCGTATTTATTGATGTTTCCAGCCGAGACTTCAACGATCGCATTCACTACCCCCCTTGCTTCATCGGTAAAGGGGGGCAAAGCATGCAAAAGATTCAACATGTACTTCGACGGCTTGTGGTCTATGTGCGCCATAAATTATTTAAGTGAGGCGAATAATTTATTCTGCAGTCTTAGTTTCCTCTGTTTTTTCTTCAATCGTTTCAGTTTGCTCTTGCTTGCTTTCTTCCAATGCCGCCTTTTCTTCTTCTGACGGACCCGTTCCGTGAATGTCAATTTTCCACCCGGTGAGCTTCGCGGCCAGACGAGCGTTCTGGCCGCCCTTGCCGATTGCAAGCGAGAGCTCCGGCTCTGCAACGGTTACATCTGCGCGATGCTCCTCCTCGTTTAATTTCACGGACAAAATTTTTGCGGGAGAGAGCGCGTCGGCGATGAATTTCTCCGGCTCGCTTGACCACTCGATGAGATCTATTTTCTCGCCGCCAAGTTCGCTCATGACGGTAGAAACTCTCACGCCGCGCTGGCCCACACACGACCCCACGGGATCGATGTGAAGATCGTTGGAATGTACCGCGATTTTTGATCGGCTGCCGGGCTCTCTTGCGATCTGCTTCAATTCCACAGTACCACTCGCAACTTCCGGTGCCTCGATTTTAAAGAGCTCTTCCAGGAATTTTGGATGGGTTCGGGAAAGCCGCAAGTTGATGCCGCGGGGCGTTTCCTCAACACGAAAAAGGTACGCACGGATTCGTTCCCCGGGGCGGTATCGTTCGCGCGGGGTCTGTTCTTCAAACGGCAGGATGGCGGTTGTTTTGCCGAGGTCAACGAAAATATTGCCGCGCTCAATTCTTTGCACCGTACCCGAAACAATCTCGCCCTCTTTTCTGCCGAATTCTTCAAGGGTGGTCACTTTTTCCGCTTCGCGGAGTTTTTGTATTATCACCTGCTTTGCGGTCTGCGCCGCAATGCGCCCATAATCTTCTTTCAATTCGAGCGGAAAGACGATTTCGTCCTCAAGCTCCGCGTCTTTTTTGATCATCCTCGCGTCTTCAATGAGAATATGATGCTCGGAGTTGTAGCGCGTTCGCATATCTTCTTCATCTCCCGAAGTCTCGGCGGACGGGGATGGATCTCCCCCTTCGTCTTCCGTCTCTTTCGGAACGCGCACGACGCTTTCATCAACAACAACTTTCACCTGCGAGAATTCCGTCGCGCCTGTGTCGAAATCAAAACGCGCTCGGACGATCTGCCCCTTTTTCCCGTACTCTTTTTTATACGCGGCGGCAAGCGCCATCTCAATGGCTTCCAAGATCTTTTCTTTCGAGATGCCCTTCTCCTGCTCCATCTGCTCGAGCGCCGAGCGAAGCGTTTTCAGATCAAATCGCATGAGTTTATAAGTAAATTGTTAATTTTTTAAAAAATAAAGTCCGTCCCTCGACGGCCTTCACACTTTCTATCTTACTCCCACGCAAAACAACTGTCAACAACCAGCATTTGGAGACTTTTTTTGCTCCAAAACAAACTACAGGCTATACTGTCTCCATGTCTAATTTCTCTTTTGGGAAAGAAATGCCGGGTCATGTTCTGAAAGAGCTTGCGGAATATCCAGAGTTCCTGCGCGCGCTTCTCTTTCACCGAGATATTACAACTCGCGAGAAAGCAGAGAAGTTTCTCCATCCGTCGTACGAGCGCGACTCGAACGATCCGTTTCTGATGCACGACATGAAAAAAGCGGCAGAGCGAATCGTACGCGCGATTGAGGGGAGAGAGAAAATAGTGATTTTCGGCGATTATGACTGCGACGGCATCCCCGGCTCGGTGGTGCTCCATGACTTTTTCAAAAAAATAGGCTACACGAACTTCTCAAACTACATTCCCCATAGGCACAACGAAGGGTACGGCTTGAATATCAAAGCGCTTGAAAACTTTACCCGAGACGGCGTGAATCTTGTTGTGACCGTTGATTGCGGCATTGTTGATTTCGAACAAGCTCTCACGGCACGAGAACTTGGGCTTGACTTGATTATCACCGATCATCACTTGCCGGGAGAGAAAATCCCCAATGCTTTTGCTGTTGTAAATCCGAAACTTTTATCTGCCGATGAGACAGATGGGGAAGAATATCCCGACTCGATGCTCTGCGGCGCAGGAGTAGCGTTTAAGTTGGTGCAGGCCCTTTTGGAAACAAGTACTATAGCCGGAGCGAAAAATATTTTTCCTGAAACCTCTTCCCCCCCAAATTCGCTACACGAATTTGGCCGCGCCCCCGCCCCGGTTTCAGCAAAAACATTTTCCGCTCCGGCAAACCGTTCTTTTCGCGAAGCGTTTAATATTCCTCCCGGCTGGGAGAAGTGGCTCCTCGATATGGCGGGACTCTCTACTGTCGCTGACATGGTGCCGCTTCAGAACGAGAATAGGATGATTGCCTATTATGGACTGAAGGTTCTACGCAAAAGCCAGCGCATTGGGCTCAAGAAACTTCTGGAGAAAATGCGCATACAGCAGGAGAATCTCACAGAAGACGACATCGGCTTCATGATCGCGCCGCGGATTAATACAGCGTCTCGAATGGATATTCCTATGCGCGCATTTGAACTTCTCTCGACGGCTGATGAAAAGAAGGCGGACGCACTCGCAATGCATTTACATACGCTCAATGATCAGCGCAAGGGGGTGGTTGCATTGATGGTGAAAGAAGCGAAACACACGCTTACGAACCGCGAGGTAGGGGAAGTGATCGTGACCGGGAATCCCAAGTGGTCGCCCGGACTCCTTGGCCTTGCCGCAAGCGCGATAGTGGAGAATTTCCACCGTCCCGCTTTTGTCTGGGGCAAGGATGAGGAAGGAAAAATCAAGGGCTCATGCCGCTCGGATGGTTCGGTTTCTGTCGTGGAACTCATGTCGCGCAGTAAAGAGTATTTCATACAATACGGCGGACACGAAGCATCGGGAGGATTCATGGTGTCGTATGAACACATTCACATTCTTGAAGAAAGACTTTCTCTTGTATACAAAGAGATGGGGGGGAAGAAAGAAAAGAAAGGAAGTGAAGAGATTTTCATAGATGCGAAACTCTCTCTTGATGACGTGAATTGGGAGAATTACAAAATGATAGAGAGCCTGTCGCCATTCGGGCAAGGTAACCCGAAGCCGGTGTTTCTGTTTGAAAATATAAAAATAGAGAGCGTACGCGAATTCGGCAAAACCGGCACGCATCTCGAGCTCGTTTTCAAAAATTCAAAAAATATTCCCGTGAAAGCAGTCGCGTTTTTTAAAGCAAACGGCAAGAAAGATACAGAAGGGGAGAGACACTTCGCGCCCGGCGACACGCTAACTCTCGCCGTATCAATAGAGAAAGATAATTTTAAGAGATATCCGGAGCTGCGGTTACGGGTGATTGAAATTACATAAGCTTTGTGGTAGAAAGTACTTCGGTGGTCATTTGGAGAAAGTTATGGAAATTATGCAGGATCTGATATTGCTTACAGGAGGAGTATTTTGGGGACTGGGGCAACCTGGTTACCGAATAGATTCAGGGCAGAAGAAGTGGTTTAGGCTGGCAGCGCTAGGACTGGTTGTCGTGGTCGCTGTGATAAGGTTCACTATGGGTTGATGGAGAAGTTGACCGCCAAGGATGGCGGTT
>CAZRNX010000002.1:0-355 GCA_964601555.1 uncultured Candidatus Saccharibacteria bacterium
CTCGCTGTTGGCGGCAAGGGCGTTTCGAATGATGAGGATGTCCGGGTCGGTTCCGAACGGAACATCATATTTTACCAGTGCCGCACCGGCCGCATTGCCGTATGCGCGAAGCGCTTCAGGAGAAGAATCTTCTACAATTCGGATATCTCGCAATGAAACAGAATCTAGAGGAACAATCTTCGCCGTATAGGCCGTTATTTCTTTCTCCGCGAGCAGTGCAAGCGTACCGCTTGCACTGCCGCCCCATACGCCTGGAATTGTCCCCCCCTTTCGCAAGACAAGTTCCGCCGCAAACATGGTTTGGAAAATTCGTTCCATTTCCGTCCCCGCCGCCTTTTCTTTTATTGAAGACTCC
>CAZRNX010000002.1:365-2556 GCA_964601555.1 uncultured Candidatus Saccharibacteria bacterium
GAAGCTCTTCCCAGTCTTTCAACCCATCCATATCCGAGTCTATCGTCAGGCGTTCAAGAATGTCCGTTTTCTTGTCCGCTCCCGCAACGTTTCCCTCTATGCCTCCACCCCCCGCTCTTTGGCTGTAAAAGAACGCGCCCGCGCCAATAAAGAGAAGAGCAAGAAGAACAAGCAGAAATTTCTTCGTCGGCAGATACGTGGTTAGTGGAGTTTGTCCCTGCATAAAAAAGTGCCACAAGCGTTCTTTGTAAAATTCTTTGTAAAATTAAGTATATCAGAAAAATAAAAGACCAAAGACTACCGTATGTGGATAAAAAAGGGTTACTCAACAGGGTGTTGCCAAATTTTTATAATGGTGTATAATAAATAACAGTATAGAGTTAGCTTTTTAACAAGCAGTAGCAGTAGGGAGGTAATATGAAGATTTTTTGGAATTTTATAGCGGGTCTTTCTCTAATACTTATAGGAGGGTGTAGCGGTGCAATGCTGGCATACAGGGCCGGTTCGGCTGCAATGTGGGCAGTTGGAGCGGCAACGGCGGTTAAAACTCTCAGCCCTGATTCGGGCGAGAGAACGTCCGAACAAAATCTGGCTATGCAGGATAGATCAAACAGCGGCAACGATGTTCGGCCGCCATCCAGCCGCGTCTGTACGGATGCGGAGACGCAGCCGAGAAACGCCGCAATAGCAACACTTGCCACGGTTGGCATAGACACACGCAAGGGAATGATTTGCGCCAGGGATATTGCGCGAGCCGGCCTCGACTGCACTGTCCCCGACAAGAGAGCGGCGCTACTTCCGCCAGAGGTGATGAAAATAGTTCGGGAGAGATGTCTCTGATCTTCTCCCATACCCAACCGGCAGCTCGCGCTCGCTACCAAGCGACCAGACTGCCGGTTTTTGTTATGATTAGTATGTGCCTGTCGACAAACTTGCCTTTTTACACTTTTTTAGCGATTTCAGCCCTATTTCTCCGTCAAAAAACTGTCATTTTTGAGTTCGGCGACAGATTCTTCCATAATTTTTACCGATGCCGTATACTGAGGACACCTTTTGTTATTGTTACTTTTCTACCAATCGCTTATGCTTGCAAAAGTTCAAGAGTTGTTCGCAAAAGCAGAGGCCATGCCTCTCTCGTTTAGAGACTGGCTTTTGGCAGTATTTATGGTCATCTTCGTGAGGCTGTTCCTTGAGAACACTTCAAGCGGTGGATACTTCAGACACGTCGGATATGAGTTCCAGTCTTTGGTGCACGTCAGCCTGTATTTTGTCGCCGCCATATCGGCGATTACACTTGTCCTTGCGTTCTTTGCCAAGAAAGAAGTGATGTCGGCCGCAAGGGTAAAGCTTCTTTTTTTTCCAATTATCTGGATCGCTCCGATTGTTGACCACTTGTCGCACTGGGCATTTGGCACCAGTATGCAAATGTCGTATCTTTTACAAGACGGGGCGGGGCTTGTGCGAAACTTCTTCACATTCTTCGGATCGCATCAGATGCCCGGCGTGACGGTAGGCATCCGATTCGCGATATTCTCCTTGCTCGTGTTCACCTTTCTCTACGTTTTCGTCTCCACAAAGCGGCTTTCCCGGAGCATTATAGCGGTGTTCTTTATGTATATGACCGCGATCCTCTTTTCGTCGTGGCCATCGTTCGTCGCTATGGTTGCCGGAGGGCCGATTCCAGAAGTTTCGTTCATTCGGTCTATTGAGAGTCCTCTGCTTGAAAGAAATTCCGCCCAACTAACCGCGCGCTCCGATCCGCTACCGAACGGACAATTCTTTGTTTACCCGGACGTCGCCTATTCGCACGCGACATACCTCGCGATCGTTCTCTTCGCGATCGTAGCCGCAATAAGTATAAATCCACGGAAATTCATCGCGTCACTGAAGCATTCGCGCGCCCTCTTCGTCGGCAAGCTCTATATCATATCACTCGCGCTCGGTATGGCCCTCGCAATAAGGGACGGGAATACTCTCACTGTGACGAGCTGGGTGGACGCCACGTATTTCGCTATCCTTCTCCTCACCTTCACCTTCTCGTGGCTCTATGCCGCCGGGATCAATGATATTGAAGATCTTCTCGGAGACAGGGTCACAAACCGCAAACGCCCGCTGGTTACGGGAGAAATCACTGTCGAAGACGCGCGCGCGTACAACCTTGCATTTCTTTTCTTCTCCCTTGTGGGCGCAT
>CAZRNX010000002.1:2566-20471 GCA_964601555.1 uncultured Candidatus Saccharibacteria bacterium
TCTCTATTCATGTCCCCCATTCCGGCTGAAACGATTCGCCTGCGTGAACCCGTTCATTGTTTCGCTTTCGGTTCTGCTCCCCGTGCTTGCGGGGTACTACGTTATTAGTGAAGACAGAAGCATCTCCGCCTTCCCCGGGGAATATCTCCCCCTGCTTCTCTTAGCACACATGGCCTGGGTAAATATTAAAGACTTAAAAGATTTGGAAGGAGATCGAGCCATGGGCTCGCATACCCTGCCGACCATTTTCGGGCTCACTCGATCGAAAAAGATCATCGGAGCGCTCTCCCTCGCGGGATTTCTCCTCTTTCCCCTCTTTATGCACGGAAACCTCTTCTTTTGGACCATCTCAATATTAGCCGGAGGACTCTCATACCGCCTCACTACTCGCCCATCGTTCTCGCTTCGCGGCGCATTCATTCTCATTGCCGCGTATCTCATTGTTGTGATAGTATCTATTTTACGGAGCTGATTATCCGGGCTATATGAAAAAAACAATCCTGAGTATACTCATTGCTTTTGCGGCACTTGCCGCATTCAGCGTTTTCTTCAAGGGAGACCTTAAAAAAGAACACTTGGATAATAATATTTCCGCAAGTGCCGCCGATATCCCCGCCTCCTTCGAATTTTTGCCCGGAGAATACTCCGCCGCGCTTCGGGGATATGTGAATCTCCTACAAAAGGAGAACCCGCGCTCCGCGCTTATCGCCCTCCGAAAAGACATGAACGAAAGCCCGCTGATACTCCGAAACTGCCACGTACTCGTGCACGACATCGGACATGCTGCATACAGCAAATATCAAAACTTCGGCGAGGCAGTGAAGTATCTTGACGAGGTGTGTGCGTCTGGATATTTCCACGGCGTCGTCGAAACATATCTTTCGGAGAGCAGCAATATTTCTAAAACCATGAAGACGACATGCACCGCGTATCCGATCGGGAAATTCATGAGCTGGGCGTGCTACCACGGCATAGGACATGCACTAATGTATTACACAAACAACAACCTTCCGAGGTCACTCGAGTATTGTGAAAAATATGAAAAACTGTTTGCCCAGGCAAGCTGTGTGAATGGCGTCTTTATGGAAAACTTCAATACGAACCAGAAAGAGCACCTGTCGGAATATCTTGACCCAGACGATATAATGTCTCCATGCAGAGAACAGGCAGAGCGCCACAAGTCCGACTGCTATCTCAATACGGCTGTGTATTATGCCGGCATCCACAGGGGTGACTATGCCGGAGCGCTTGCCGTTTGCAAAAACGCCGAACCGGGATATCAAACATCGTGCGCGTCGGGCGCAGGTGGGGTTGCGATGCAAGAGAACATGACAAACCCAAAGTTTGTTGAAGAAATATGTATGGCCGGCGGCTCAATGCTCGTTGCAAGGTGTATTAAGGGCATGGTGGAAATTGTGATCGTCAACAACGCTTCACTCAAGCCGGCGGAAGAATTGTGTGTGAAGCTTCACGAAACAAACAGAGGGGCGTGCTATGAGGCGATCAGCCGGTACAGCTCATGGTTTTAACCGGAAAGAACTTTTTCTTTGACGCCCTGGTTGCATGTTCTATACTATACTCATGGCTTCTTCTCTTGCCGCGACTTTCCCCTCAAGCGTGCGAATGCGCCGCCGTGGCGTTGTCGGGGCGCAAAAGCCGCATATCAACTTTCCGGCAATGATGCTCCCTGTGGCGTTCTTTGTTGACATATTGCAAATGGCCGTATCGGGCATCCTTGTTTTGCTTGCCGTAATCCCGGGGATCGGGCTCATCTTCATATTCATTGGATTTATCGCGAACATCCTCGTGACAGTTCTGGCGTTCTTGTTTTTCAGATTCTGGCTTTTCCACAGCGGATTCAATACAAAAATCATTCTCGCGGTCTTCCTTACGGTGCTCGTGGAAATTTTTGCTTCCGGAATATTGCCGGCCTGGACGCTTTTTGCATTACGGATGAGATATATAGCGCATCTTGAGAATAAAAAAATTGACGCCATAAACAAAGCCAGTGCGGTGTTTGCCGCCTAGCCCCTCAGGTTGGCAAGACAGAGCCACTGGTCAAGAGAGACATTCTCCGCACGCGTTTTCTTCTGAATGCCGCAAATTTCAAATGCGCGCAGAACTCTTTTTTTATCCCATTTTTTCATTAAATTCCCCGTAAGCAGCTTTCGCTTCTGCGCGAAGCCGAGTTTCATGAGTGCAAAAAACATTTCTTCGTCTTTTGCATTTTGAAAATTCTTTCTTGATATATCTCTTATGGCGAGAATTGCCGAGTCTACCCTTGGCGCCGGGGAGAAGTTACCGGCTTTTACTATCTTCACCACCCTCGGACTCCCGTATATTTTTACACTTATAGAAAGCATGCTTTCTTTTCCATTTCGCGCAACAACACGCTCTGCGACTTCTTTCTGCACAAGCAATGCTGTGTGGCAAGGCGGGTGCTTCAGGGCAAGAAAGCGCTTGATAATAGCTCCTGTGATGTAGTAGGGAATATTCGCAACAAGCTTGTAACTGGTCACTGGTAACTGGTCATTGGTAGCGGCAAACTTCAGCGCATCATTGTGAATCACCCTCAACCGCCCGCTCTTTATTTCTTCAATAAACTTTTCTTCCAAGTATGGGATGAGCCTGTCGTCTTTCTCTATCGCAAGCACATTCGCTCCGGCACCCAACAAGCATCCTGTCAGGATGCCCTTCCCGGGTCCTATCTCAACAACCATATCGCCGGGGCGCACTTCTCCGGCCTGCGCCATATCATGCGCAATGTGCGGATTTTTCAAGAAGTTCTGCCCGAGAGATTTTTTGGGGGATATTTTCAGATCAACCATCATTTTTACTTGCTTTTATAAATAACCCTGCTATAATTACATTATTAGTAATAATAACCCTGCTAAAATTATGTATATACAAAGAGAACTCGAAAAAACAACCATTCCTTTTCTTTGGAGAAAAGAAGCAGTCGCAATACTTGGGCCTCGACAAGCCGGGAAGACGACATTTCTCGGACAACTCCGAAGCATGCTTGAAAATGCCGGAAAACGGGTCAAATTTATTACTTTTGAAAACAGGGCGGAACTTGATCTGTTCAACAGCAGTATAGAGGATTTCAAGGCGCTTGCAACACACTACGATTGCGTCATTATTGACGAATTCCAGTACGCTTCAGACGGCGGGCAGAAACTGAAATACCTCTATGATACAACTTCGGTGAAATTTATAATATCAGGTTCCTCGTCTTTGGAACTGGTATTCCAAACGGGGAAATATATGGTAGGGCGACTGCTTGAATTTACGCTTTTTCCGTTTTCTTTCCGGGAATTTCTCTCTTTTCGCGAACCGGAGCTCTTCGCGCTACTTGAGGAAAAAGGATTCAACCGCCCGCTCTCATTTGATCCTTCAAAATCTTTCGGAGGAGAAATAACAAAAAGATTGGTAATTTCTCTTGAAGAGTACGTTATCTTCGGAGGCTACCCCGCCGTTGTCCTCACGGAAGGGCAAGAAGCAAAAAGAAAGATTCTCGAGGGAATCGCAGACAACTATCTGCTCAAGGACATCGAAAGCTTGCTTCATCTCGCAACGAGCGCGGAACTGCGGACTCTTCAGAAGTTGCTGGCCTCGCAAATCGGAAACATGGTGAAGTATGAAGAAATTTCAACGTCTTCCGGGCTGCTGTACAAAGAACTGAAAAAACATCTGCACATTCTTCAGAATACATATGTGCTTTCGATGATTCGACCATTCTTCACCAACAGACGAACGGAGCTGACAAAAAATCCGAAAGTATATTTTCACGATCTCGGCTTGCGCAACTTCATTCTCTCCGATTTTCGTCCTCTGCGCGACAGGCAAGATGCCGGAGCGGTAATGGAAAACTACGCGTATCTGCTTCTTGCGCGCCGCGAGGCCGCACCTTTTTCAGAAATAAAATATTGGCGCACCAAGAGCAGGGCGGAAGTTGACTTTGTTATAGAGAAAGAAGGAACGGTCTATCCTTTCGAGGCGAAATATTCTTCCCGGAAGACGGTGGGGAAAAGCTTCCATAGCTTTATCGAGAAATTCCACCCGCGGCAAGCAGTGATACTTACCAAAGATTTTGCGGCGCAAGAAAAAGTACGCGATACCGAACTCACGTTTGCCCCAATGGCGTATTTCTGAAACTCCCGGTAAACGGCCTTTTTCAAGAAGTTCTGCCCGAGAGATTTCTTGGGAAGGTGGCGCGCAAGAGTCATGGAGAATTTGGGCTATTTAGGGCATTGGGCCGACCTGTTCTACGGTTCCTTGAAGGAGGCTCACGATCGCAAGTCCGCCGAGAATAATTGCCGCGCCGATAATGGCGCCCACAGCGGCCTGTTTCGCAACGGAAAGCTCCTTCTCATTCCCCTGCGCCTTGAGGAATTTGAAACCCGAGATAATAATGTAGACCGTAATGGCAACGATGCCGACTTTTACCACAACGGCGAGCGCCCATTTCAGGAAGTCCAGTAAATCAGCGAAAGATATTGGGTTTCCGATGTTCATAAATGTTAGTATAGCACTTCCTGCTCGAGGATGTCTTCCGGAATATCGAAAAGAAATTCCGACGGGAGATTCACTTGCCGGCCGCCGAAGACGGTGCGGAAAGATGTGTGGGTGAGATAGAGTTTCTTCTTCGCGCGAGTAAGGGCGACGTAGAAAAGCCGCCGCTCTTCTTCCTCTTTTTCTCTCCCGCTATCGGAACCAGACACTGCTTTATGCGGGAAAAGCCCGTCTTCGAGGCCCGTGATGAAAATATATAAAAATTCAAGGCCCTTGGACGCGTGCACGGTCATGAGCTTCACGGAGCCACCCCCCACCCCTTCGCCGCCAGTCGGCGGACTCCTAAAGGGGGGAGCAGGAAATTCTGTACTTGAGTATCCCTCCCCCCCTAAAGAGGTGGAGGCTGGGAAAGGGTGGGGTTGAACCAGCGCATCCTGGTCGCTCATAAGCGCCGCTTCTTCAAGAAGCTTTTCAATTCCTTCTCCTTCCGGAAGCAAATCGTATTTTGCCGCGAGCGAAGCAAGTTCTCTCACGTTCTCAAGCCGTTCCGCGTCTTCCTCGCTTTTATTTTTGAGCATTTGTTCCATGCCGGTCGCGGCTATTGTTTTTTGTATGGCAAGCGACGCCTTCTCTCTCGCAATAATCTTGCGGATCCACTCAAGCAAATTGAAAAATTTATTTACCTTTTCTCGCATCGCAAACGAGAGCCTCTCTTTCTCGCTGGAAAAGATTTTCTCAAGCGTCTTTTCGCCGATGCCACGCGGCGGAACGTTGATGCACCGCTCGATATCGCCCCTGCTCTCCGGATTGAGCGCGGCGCGAAGGTATGAAAGCACATCTTTCACCTCTTTGCGCTCGAAGAACCGCGTGCCAAGCATTTGATACGGAATTCCAGCGGCGAGAAATGCTTCTTCCAAGGCGCGTGACTGGTAGTTGGCGCGGAAGAGTACGGCGATCTCTTCGGTGCGCGCCCCTCTTCCAAGAAGCTCCCCCGTCTTCTCTGCGACGAACCTTGCCTCGTCGTTCTCGTCGTATGCTTCGTACACGCCGATCTTTTCGCCGCTCGCTTGGCTTGTGAAAAGATTCTTCGGCACGCGCAATGTATTCTTTTCTATCACCGCATTCGCGGCATCAAGAATCGTTTTTGTTGAGCGGTAGTTCTCCTCCAGAAGCACCACCTTTGCGCCCGGGTAATCTTGCTCGAAGCGTAAAATATTTTTAATATTCGCGCCGCGCCAGCTGTAAATATTCTGGTCTGCGTCGCCAACTACGCAGATGTTCCTATGATTCTCTGCAAGGAGCATGGAAATCTCATATTGCACAGTGTTCGTGTCTTGATATTCGTCTATGTGGATGTATTGCCAGAAATCCTGATACAACTTTCGCACGTCTTCATACTCTCGCAACAGCACAAGAGTCTTTACAAGAAGATCATCGAAGTCGAGCGCCCTTCGGTCTTTTAAAATTTTCTCATATACGAGCCACACACCGGCTGCGATTTTCAAGAAATAGACATTTCCCGCTTCTTCCTGGAATACTTCTGCGGTTTTGCATTCGCCTTTGTACCGAGAGATGATATCGCGAATGCGCTTCGGCTCGAACTGCTTCGGATCAATATTATTTATCTTGAGCGCTTCTCGTACAACCGAAAGCGAATCGCCTTTGTCTAATATTGTGAAATGCCGCGGAAGTCCAAGCTTCTCCCCGTGACGTTTCAATATATATACACCGAGGGAGTGAAAAGTGGAGACGAAGGGAGAAGAAAAGTTCCCCCCCCCTGCACTCTGTTCCGAAAGCAACTTCTCCACCTTCTCCCGCATTTCTCTTGCCGCCTTGTTGGTAAAAGTGATAGCGAGAATGGAACTTCCGCGGACTCCTTTCGACACGAGATGCAAAATGCGATGAGTGAGCGTCTTCGTCTTTCCGGCACCAGCACCGGCGACAATAAGAAGCGGTCCTTCCGTGTGAAGCACCGCTTCTTTTTGTTTCTCATTCAGTTCGCTTAAGTATTGCATGGAGCAATACTATCACGCCCCGGGCTTGGGAAGCAACCGTTCAATATAGGCAGCGGTTGTCTCTACGCCGGTCGGCTCCGCGCCGTCCGGACGTTTTTGCGCGAGTTCGGCGACGTAGCGCTTAAGAGCGGCATCTTCCTTGAGTGCGTCTTGCGCGAGGCGGTCTTTTATCATGTCCCACTTCTCTCGAGGCAGACCGGCGCCTTTCCCGATAATATCTGCCAGTAGAGGGGCCGGGTATTGCCGTGGTACGTCTTGTTTCGTATTGTTTTTTTCTTGCATGCCTACGGTTTGTCCATTTTCAACCACGCGCCCTGTTGTGGGGGTTGCCGCTTCCCGCATATATTCAACCGTTTCTGTTGGTGGCTTCCTGGGCACAGAGAGCGGCCTGCTTCCTGTAGCGGTCGGTTTTTTGAGGGGGGGCAGAAGCGGTCCCCCCAGGGCTGTCTCTGCTTCAGAGGTGCTCGTTTTTGTTTTTTCGGCTCCGCCCGTGAGAAGCTCGTCCCACCGGCGAAGAGTCGCTTCTGGAAGTTTGTGTTGCGGCGCCGCAGGCTCGGGCGTTTCTTTGTCATCCATTCGAATAGCCCCCGTCCCCATGCTTCCCACAGATGCTTTCATGTTGACAATCGGTGCGGTTTCGGGCACTGCGGCCGCCGATTGTGCGGACGGCGCATGTGTCTGTTCCAAAACTTTCCGAGGCGCGTACTCTTCCACGGTCTCGTCGGCTCTCGGTTCTCGGCCGATTTTCTCGCGAGCTTTTTTCAGATACTCGTTTGCCTCCTTCATATCATCCCGTACCGCTGGCGGCAGCTTCTCTGAGTCAAGGACCCAAGATGCCTTCATGCCTTTGTATGTATTCCACCAGGACTGTGACGAGTCTTCCTTCTCTGCGGCGACAGTTTCCGCCTGCACCTGCGCTGTCTCCGTCCCCACTATCTCTTTCAATAAATTTCGCAATGACGCCGCTTGAGCAGGCGAGGGCGTCTTCTTTTGTGCGGTTGAGAGAGCGTCAGGCATACAATAAAGAAAGTTATGCATATATTATAGTCTAAAACGCACAAAAGTTTTTCCACAGGCAGGGTGTCTGTCAAGATTGTTTTCTGAAGAATTGGTGAGTATACTTAATTGTGTCGATGCGAATGGCTTGAACAGGTGTTTTTCAGAGTACTCCGACAACGGAGCTTCTTTTCGGGAGAAATTCGGCAAAGGCTTAACATTTTGGCTTATTTTTCTCAAGATTGTACAAAGTCTCGGGCGCGTCCGGGGTATATGGAGAGTTTTTCATGCTTTCTTCAGAGGCGAAGAAGGGTTGTTTTTCGCGCGGGGACTTTTATTTACTCCTCTATTCTTGCTCACTTTCTTTTTCGGACTCTTCTCTTCTGCGTACGCGGGCGTGCTCTCTCTTATGGGAGACTTTTGGGGGAATATGAAAAACAGCGAGGTGCTTTATTATGAGAGCGCCAAACTAGAAAATTCGCAGAACATAGATATTCTTGAAGCGGCATGGAATAGAGACCCGACGCTTCCGAGGGGCGGCGGCGAAGTAATCATTCTTGATGATAACGCCCTTCTTGCGGACACTTCTCCCTCTCGTGGAAAAGATGTTGTTGAGCGGCCGGAAAATGACCAGATCACCGTCTATGTCGTGCGCGAGGGGGACACGCTTTCGGAAATAGCGGGCATGTTCGGCGTTTCAACAAATACTATCCGCTGGGCGAATGATATTCCAAGCAAGGGAGGCATCGTCCCCGGACAGAAGCTCGTTATTTTGCCCGTTTCCGGCGTTCGTTACACAGTAAAGAAAGACGACACGTTGGCAAAACTCGCGGCGAAGTACAAGGGTAATGAAGAAGAGATTTTTGAATTCAATGACCTCACAAGCCGTGCGCTTGCTGTGGGCGATACCATTCTCATACCAAACGGCACTATTCCCGCAATCGTCCCAGTCACCACAGCAAAACAACCACCAAAGTCAGGAAGCCGTGCGACGACAGGAACGGTTTCGGCGGACGGCTACTTCGTTCGTCCAGTTGTCGGCGCGATCAGAACGCAGGGCATACACGGCTATAACGGCATAGACCTTAGCGCGCCCACGGGCACAGCCGTTCTTGCCGCCGCTGCGGGAGAAGTGGTGGTAAGTAAGGGTGGCTGGAATGGCGGATACGGGAACTATATCGTCATTAAGCACAGCAATGGAACCCAAACGCTCTATGCGCACTTAAGCGAGCGCCTTGTTGCGGCTGGGACACAAGCGGCACAGGGCGAGAAAATAGCGCACTCCGGCAATACCGGCCGCTCCACCGGTCCCCACCTCCACTTCGAAGTGAGAGGAGCAAAAAATCCGTTCTAAAAGTGCACTCTAAATATATTTTCTAAAAAACATTTCTTTAAATTCAAAAAATCTGCCATCCAGAATAGCCTGTCTGATATTTTTTACGAGGGAAATTATAAAAAAAAGATTGTGAATGCTCGCAAGTGTTGCCGCAAGCATTTCTTTTGCGCGAAAGAGATGCGCGAGGTACATACGAGTATAGTTCTTACAGGTGTAACACCCGCAACTTTCATCAACAGGTGAGAAATCGCGAGTGAATTTGGCATTCAGAATGTTTATTCTTCCGCCTCGCGTATGCAAACTGCCGTTTCGCGCCATACGGGTTGGAGCAACACAGTCGAAGAGATCCGCGCCGTTTTCAATTCCAGAAAACAAATCTTCCGGATTACTGTGTCGTAATTGTGGTGAAACACATTGACCTTGCTACCGGTGCGGTGAAGGTCAAAATCATCAACAAGTACCCGAAAGTTTGACTCGACAGGGGGGTCATCATAAACGGCAGGCAATTCCTGCCATTCTTCTTGTCTGGACAACCTAAGGTTTTTCCTGTACGTTGGGGGAGAACCAACCATCGACTGATAGGAGATTGATATGCAGCACCTTGAAATTCCAAAATTCTTCAAGATCGGCCATCGCGGCGCACCAGGGCACGACGAACACGAAAATACAATGTGCTCATTTGGGAAAGCCATCACACTTGGCGCCAACGCGCTCGAATTCGATGTCTGGCGTACAATAGACGGCGTACTGGTGGCCATCCATGACCCGACGCTTGAGCGGACGACTAATGGATTCGGAACTGTTCAGAACAAGTTATGGAGTCATTTGAAAATCCTTGACGCTGGTAAAGGGAAACAGATCCCCATTCTCCGCCAGATTTTTGAAGAGTTTGGGGGAAAGGTCTTCCTGAACATTGAGATAAAGCAAGAAGATATAGTGGAAGACATTCTCGCTCTTGTAAGGAAATACGAGCTTGAGGACTCCGTTCTTATTTCCGGTTTTAACCATACGGAAAATGAGCCGGGCGCTTCTTCCAATTGGGACGATCTCCTGAAGATTAAGCGCATGGAGCCGCGGATACAAATAGCCCTTCTTGTTGAAAGTGAAGAAAATCTTGAAGCGGCGATAGCATTGGCAAGCGCCGTGAAGAGTCTCTACCCGGTCTTTGCAATCAACCCACCGGTGGGACTTATCATAAGAGAACTTATTGAGCGCATCCACGCCATGGGGCTGCGTGCCCTCCCTTATACAGCGAACGATCCGGAAGAGATCGCTCGCCTGAAAAAAATTGGAGTCGATGGACTCTTCTCCGACTATCCCGATCGGCTGTAATTGTAGCAAAAGTTCCAACAACAGAGCGCCCTCACTGCCAAGGGCGCTCTTTTCATTCACGATACGCTTCCGCTTCCCTTCGCGACACACATTGCCGCCCCGATGGCGAAGACGCACCCGAGCACATACCACTTATTGGGCAATGTTCCCGCCGTGAAATACTTGACGACAAAAGTTGCTACCGGAAAAAGCGCGACTATAATGGAGACCAAGTATGCGCTACCTCCGCTGGTATAGGTGCCAATGTACAAGACATCACCGAGAAAGTTTATAAAAACAATACCGGAAATGAGAAGGAGCATGTCCACTGGCGGGAATACAATTTGCTGCCCCGACGATTTCATAATGCCGAGACCGACGAGCGAAAAACAAAAAATGAAGGAGCTGAACAATGCTATGAGTGCTAATACACTGAACCGCGATAACCTCTCTTCCACTGCTACATTTTGGATTGCGTAGAGGCAAATGGATGAGAAGGCGAAGACAACTTGCCTTGGAATATTCATATAACATTCTCTGGAGGTATGGACCAGAAAACACTATACCATATTACCCCACTTTCTGTCTATACCCCAACGCCTCTAGCAGATGTCTCCCTTGAATATCCGGCGCATTTTCTAAGTCTGCAATAGTGCGAGCGACTTTGATGACCCTATGGTATGCGCGCGGGGAGAGATGAAGTCTGTCGGCGGCAGAATTTAAAATCAACTTTTCTCCGTCGCCAAGCTGTGCGAACTTCTCTAAATCTTTCGCGCTCATTTCTGCATTGGTTCTAATCTTCTTTTTGTGCGAGAAGACTTTATTGTCAAAACGTGCATTTTGTATTTTTCTCGCATTTAAAACTCGCTCTCTGATTTTTGCCGACGTGTCAGTGTTCGCATTTTTGTGCGAAAGCTTATGGTATTCTACTTCAGCGACTTCAAGTGAAATATCTATTCTATCCAAAATGGGACCGGAAATTCGACGAGCGTACCGTTCAAAGTCGTTAGATTTGCAGACACATTGCTTGCCTTTTGACCCGCGATTGCCGCACGGGCATGGATTCATCGCGCCGATCAAGATGAAATTCGCCGGAAACACCTCGCTCCCGCGCGCGCGGGAGATTCGCACTTGCTTTTCTTCCAGCGGCTCACGGAGAGACTCAAGCACTTGCCTATTAAATTCCGGAAGCTCATCGAGGAAGAGCACGCCTCGATGAGCGAGCGTTACTTCTCCGGGCTTCGGGATCGTTCCGCCGCCGATGAGTGAAACGTACGACGCCGTGTGGTGCGGTGCGCGAAAAGGAGGCTTCGCGACAATCGTACTGTTCAAAATTCCCGCAATAGAGTGTATGCCGGTGATCTCAAGCATCTCGTCAAAAAGTAGCGCGGGAAGTATTTGCGAGAAACACCGCGAAAGCATCGTCTTCCCGGTTCCTGGAGGACCGAACATCAGCGCATTGTGTCCGCCCGCGGCTGCAATCTCCAGGCCCCGTTTTGCCGTCTCCTGCCCGCGCACATCCTCAAAGCCGTATTCATGTGCGTTTTCTTCGATCTCTATTTTTGTTTGTTTTTCTGGATGGATTTTTTTAAGAGGGAGAGGAATGTTTTTCTGACGAGACTGGGCGTGGGCGCGGCCAAATTCATAAAACGAATTTGGGGGGAGAGGCGAGGAAGAAAAATTTTCCTCTCCCTCTTCTGTAGGATAAAGAGATTCATCCAAATGCTCAATAATTTCTCTCAAGTTTTTACAGCCGTATGTTGTGATGCCAGCGACGAGTGCCGCTTCGGGGGCGTTCTCTTTCGGGAGAAATATTTCTTCAAATCCTTCTTCTTTTGCTTTCTGTGCAATAGGCAGGGCACCCTTCACTGGACGCAAGTCGCCATTGAGAGAAAGCTCGCCAAGAAATAATTTCTTATTAGCATCGAATTCTATTTCCTCTGTCGCGAGCAAATATGCAAGCGCGGCGGAAAGATCATACACCGTACCCTCTTTCTTCAGGTTCGCCGGAGCGAGAGAGACGACCACCTTTTGATTCTTCTGCTTGGGCGAATCGAAGCCGGAGTTTTTTATCGCCGAGGAAATCCTATCTTTAGATTCCCCTACTGCCTGGTCCGGAAGGCCGACGATTGAAAATGAGTGGAGTCCTCGAAGGGTATCCACTTCAACCGAAACAATATGTGCGCCGACGCCGACGGTTTGCGCGGAGAAACATCGAGCGAAGCCCATAGTAGGTCTACTCTACCCGTTCATGTGCTTTTTGCAAGTTGTTGCCGAGGGATTGGCATGAAGCCGGTCTTCTTCTATTTCTTCCCCCCCAACTTCACATACGCCGAAATTCCCCCCTTCATTTTTTTCTATTTTTTCTTTGGCTTTTTTGACGAGTTCTAGCTGTTTCTCAAGCTCCACCTCTATCGCGCTTCGTTCTATGTATTCCTCAACCTTGTCCGCCTGTTCATTCGGGTCAGCTGAATCCACGGCCATATCCCCCGGCGTTCCCTGCCAGTCATTGCTATTTTCCGGATTCTTCCTTCCTACCGTGCCGAGCTCTTCTGTAAGCCGCTTCTCCTCCTCGTCGAGCAACTTCTTGAATTGTGAGTAATCTTTGGACATGGGTTTATTGTGGCAGAAGGGCGGCGAAAAGCAATGCCCGCCGCGCAACTTAACCATCTGCGTCCGCGAGTCGGAGCATCTCCCCGAACTTTTTGGCATCTAAACTCGTACTGCCGACAAGAAGACCGTCGGCTTCGCCTTCGCGCAGAAACGTCCCGGCATTTGTTTCATCAACAGAACCGCCGTAGAGAATGGGGATATTTTTTGCGAGAGTTACGCCAAACATATCAGACAGTACCTTTCTGATAAAAATACTCATCTCAAGAAAGTCCTCCGGCCTGGCGGGTTTTGCCTTCGCTGTCGTCGAGATAGCCCAAATCGGCTCGTACGCAACCAACAGCCTTTTTATATCTTTTTTCTCGATATCTGCGAGCGCAGATTTAAGTTGCGACTCGACGAAATGAAAATATTCTCCCGCGTCGTCTCTTGCGCTTTCTCCAATACAAAGTATTCCAAAGAAGCCTGACTTAATCGTGATGCCAATTTTCTTCGCCACAATCTCGTCGGTATCTCCCAGCATCCGGCGTTCGGAATGCCCGACAATCACATACTTCACCCCGACAGATGAAAGCTCAAAGAGAGAAATTTCGCCGGTAAACGCTCCCTCCATTTCCCAAAAAACGTCTTGTGCGCCAAGCGATACTCTCTCCTGCTTCTTTTGCGGCAAGAGCCTTTGCAAATCGCTCAAAAATACCGCCGGTGGAGTAACAACAGTTTTCACATTCTTTAATTCTGTCGCGCTATCTTTTATTTTCTCAAATAAAGATACTGCCTCCGAAATATTTCGGGGGTGCATTTTCCAGTTCGCGACGACGAGTTTTCCTTTATTCGCCATTCTTCCATCATACTCCCTACTTCACCTCCCGCCAACTCTGTACACTAAGAGATCCCGCCGGACCGCTGGTGAAGAGCGGCGAGGCAAGCCCGCTTTCGTAGGTTACGACTGTATTATTTTTTGAATGAATTCTGTAGCCTGTGACCTCTTTAAGACTGATACCATTCTCAATGAGTATCTCCCCATGTCCCCCGTAGAGGACAAGGCTGCCGCTTACGTTGTTTTTTCCGTTGATGGCCACCTCACTCCCACCGAGCTCATAGCTGTTGTTCTGCGAAACGAAAAAGATGTACGAGCCGGAACCGGAACCGTTGTAAATCGTATCATTCTGAAGAGTGATCTTGCTGCTTGTAAGCTTATTACTTGGATTGTCCGCCACAATAACCACGCTCTTCCCGGGCAGTGAAGCCGCGACTTGTAGAATGGAGTTATTTTGAACCACAATATTTCCTGTCACCCATAAAGGCCCCGTAAGCGTCACAGTGGCGGCGGGGTTTATGTCTATTATCAGGTCGCAGGCAATTTTTTTAGGTCCTATGGTGGTTGCCGCACTGATGTTGTATGGACAAGGAGAGGAAATAGTGCCACCTGCTGCGGCTTCAGTTTCCCAATCGGAAATTTGCGCGTCGGTTATCGGGAGCGGGATGGTTGGCTGGTCGGCGCTTCCGGGGTACTGCGTGCCGGTAATCGTGTTGCCCGAACCCCAGACGACATAGTATGCGTCCTTATCTATTGTAGAGCTTTTTATTTCATGGGCGCGCACGGTTCCTGTGGCATGCGCATTGTCGAAGAGTCCTCCCGCCCCCGCCGAAACGGCATCGCCGCGAATGATGTTGTTGTTCTGTCCCGTAATCGGCCCATTGGAATATACATTACCTTTTATCTCAGAGTTGTTTTCAAGGAAAAATCCTCCATTGCCGACTTGCACTCCGTAATTGAACGACACTCCGCCGGTTGCTGCCGTGACGGTAAGCAGGGCTTTCACTTTTCGGATGTGGTCATCAAGGTCGCTCGTTGCGATAAGTTCCTTATCGCTGCCGACGTTGGCAATTGTTGTCGTAATGGTCGCACTATTGACGACAAGCACCTCGGGCGAAGTCACGACCTTCGCATTTCTTAACCGATATGCGACATCTTCCACTCCAGACTCAGATGCATAATAGCTCCCGACGGACTTCATGAAATTACTCGCGCTTCGAAGCTCATTCGCCGCGGCAACGGCAAGGCCCATGATTACAGCTGTTGAAATAAATACGAATAGCATGGCAAGCATGAGCACTGTCTGGCCGCTCTGGTAACTTGTCACTGGTAACTGGTAACTGGTGTTTGAAAATTTCATGTTCAGTTTATTTTAATAGCCGCCGCGCAAGACTGCCGTGCCGTAGAATTTCTCCGCCGGAAGCGCGGGAAGCTTCTTGCTTGTGACGGTCATTTCAATTTTCACGAAAGAGCTCTTCGCCGTCGTGCCGTGGCGGTAGACGATATTGGTTACGCTTGTGCTTGAACTGATAAGACTCCCCCGGTCAATACCGGCGTCTGTCACGCCTATCCCCTGCGGAGTGCTTAAATAATCAAACCGCACGACTTTTGCCGCACCAAACTCGTCCGCCGAATTAAGCACAAGAGTTCCAGGGTGAGAGCCAAGAGTCGATGCGCCGGTATTAACAGAAGCCGCCGTTTGAACCTCGCGGACCATTCGCTCCATCGCAAGAGAACCGCTATTCTTCATTTCGCCGATCGCGCGCGACTGCACGAGAAACTTCGAAGAATAGAGAAGGGCGTCTATCACCACAACCGACACGATAATAAATATCGCCACATACACCAGAACTTCAAGAAGTGTATACCCGCTCTTTTTTGAAAATTTAAAATTCATATATCTGCAAGATAAAGTTCAATCGCTTTTGTAGACGTGCCTGTTCCGGACGCGCGCCACGCCGTCTCCACGCGAATTTTTCTCGTACCTGAGTCAAGCGTGCCACCGGAGGTGACGATATCGTCGTTCGCGTCGCGATTGACGTTCGATACAACTGCTGTCCGCCAGAAAATCCCGTCAATGTATAAGCCGGTCGTGGTGGTTGCCCATCGCGTGCCATTCCACGTGAGATGGTATGTTGTGCCGGCAGCGAGTCCGCTTATATTCGTCCAGCTGTCATCGCGAAACGCCCGCAGAGCCTCCGCCCCTTCGGCTGTAAGAAATCCCGCTTGAGATTCTCGGATCGCTTGGCGATTAAGCCGAAGTGAATTCTGTGCGACCGACATCGCGCCAATAAGCACAAGCGCGAGTATGGAAACACCAAGGACTATTTCTAATAAGCCGAAACCGCTCTGGCGGGTAGATGCTGATTGTTGGTTCTCGGTGAACATAATTTTGCTACTGGTTTTGGCTTACTATGCCCGACTTCGATGTGACTATATCTCTTTTCTTCGTCGTATCGGAAGCGAGCGACAGAGTGGTGGTGCCGTAGGTTGAAGTTGCCTCTCCTGTGAGCCGCGCGAAAATGATATTACTTCCTCCGCCGTTAATATCTATCGTGGAAATGCTCAGTCGGGGATTCAGTGTTATCTCTTTATTATGCACCTCCGGTTCCAAAAATGTAAATCCTTGGAAGAGAACCGCGCGGCTCGTTTCGAAGTGCACGCCGTATTCGGCTCCCTCAAGAGAAGAGAGTGTCTGCGACCTTGCTTCATTTAGGAGAGACTGAATAGCAAACGCCTGGCTGTTTAACACCTGATTATCGCGATATTCAGAGAACGAACTGGCCACAGTAGCAAGCAAGAACGCCATAATGGCCGCTCCGAGAAATATTTCAAGTGTTGAAAAGCCACGGATCATATGCTTGATGTGAGCGTATACATGGGTGAAATCATCGCGATTGCGAAGAAGCCGACGCCGCCCGCAATGAAGATCATAAGGAACGGCTCAATAATAGTAGAGAGGTCTTTCGTTACGGTCGTCACCTCCTCTTCATAAAACCCTGAAATTTTCTCAAGCATTTCAGAAAGCTTTCCCGTCTCTTCGCCAACCTGCATCATTTCTCCCACAAGAATCGGGTAGAGCTTGTCATTCGAGAGAAATATGCTTGAAATGGGAGTGCCCTTCTGCACCACCTCCCGCGCTTCCGAGAGCACGGTTTTAAAATATGAGTTTTGTACGACATCTTGCGTAATCTGAAGCGATTCCACAACTGAAACGCCGGAAGAAAAAAGAGACGAGAGTGTGCGCGCTGTTTGCGCCGCATTGTACTGTTTCACAATATTTCCGATGATTGGTACATGGAGGATTGTGAACTCAAACACGCGCTTGCCATGTTTTGTTTTAATTCCAAAATAAAAGCCGACAATAAGTCCAAAAATCAATAGAATGGCGAAGATCGTGTGTGCCACAAGAAAGTCGCTTATAGCCATGATGGTTCGCGTGGACGCCGGAAGCTCCACATCGAATTCTTTGAACGTACCGGCGAGCGTGGGCACGACATAGATGAACATGAGAATCGCGATGATAACCATGGCGAAAATAACGATCATTGGATACATCATGGCTCCTTTCACTTTTTTTCGGAGAGTATAACTCTGTTCGAGCTGGCGGCCGATTACATTGAGGGACTCTACGAGCTTACCCGACTCTTCGCCGGCGCGCACCATGGCGACGAAAAGCCCCGAGAACACTTCCGGGAATTTCGCCATCCCGTCGGAGAGCGTCTGTCCCGACTTGATATCATCGGAAATTTTCATGAGCACATCCTGGAATTTCGGGTTTTTTGACTGTTTAGTCAGAATTTCCAACGCGCGAGAAACGGCGATACCCGCGTCAATCATCGCTGAAAGGTTCCGTGTGAAAACAATTTTCTCGCGAAGCTTCACGCGGGCGACCAGAAGGTTTATCCGCTTGAAGTCCCATTTCTGCACAGAGTCTTCCACCGCGTAGATTACCGTCTCGCCCTTCTCCTTGAGCGCTTTCACAAGATCGAACTTGTCCTTCGCATCGAAGGTTCCCTCTACACTCTCTCCGCTCTGCTTGATTGCTTTGTAATGAAATATGGGCATAACCTTTCTCCCTATCATATCGTCCTTGTTGAAAAAAGTCAGGGGAAAAGAGAGGTTGCGCAAACTACGCTCTTCCGATACTCTTCCATAAGAGCAATGTTATTTTTTGAAGAGGTTGAAATATGGACAGGCAAATCTACGTAGTCAATGATGAATATCAACATCCGGCTTTCGGAACAGGACCTCCCGACTTCCGCCCTTTTCGCCAAAAAAGCTTTCACACAGAAGGCTTTTTGT
>CAZRNX010000003.1:0-19685 GCA_964601555.1 uncultured Candidatus Saccharibacteria bacterium
GTTGCTTCTTCCGTTCTTATAGCGATTACTTTATGATATTCAACCCCTTCCCAATTTTTCATCGCATTGCGAACATCTTGTTCGGTATAGATGGGGTCTTTGTGATCCCATTTCGCCTCTTTGCCGAGCACTCCCAGGCTATCTACGAGCATAAGCTCAGCGATCTCTTTCGTCGGCGGCGTGGAATAAATTTTCCCTTTGAACCCTGCCTTTACGAGCAATGGGATACGCCCCACGTGGTCAATGTGCGCGTGGGTTATGAAGAGCGCAGTGATAGAAGCGGGGTCGTATGCAAAGGCGTTGCGATTCGCATCTTCCGCAATCTTCGAACCCTGAAGAAATCCACAATCTACTAAAATTTTTGTCCCCTCCTCCGTCTCAAACAAAAAATTTGAACCGGTAGGGTTGCCGACGCCGCCATGAAAAGTTACCGTTGCTTTTGTAGCCATAATTGCCGTCAAATAAGAATTTTTGCCTCTACCACCTGTTCATTTGCGGAGAGAGTGCTTTTTAGCTGCCAGCTTTTAGAAAAATTGCGAAACAGAGCAAAACCGGCGAGCGCCCCTAAAAGGTCATTCAGCAAGTCCGCCAGAGTATCAACCGGCTCAAACCAGTTAAGGTTGTAATAAGCGCTGACAGTAAGCTCAAAAATTTCCCACAAGATTCCCACTGCAAGAACAGAGAAGAGAATAGTCGGGAAGGTATTTTGCAGTTTTCTCAAAAAATTATCGGGACGTAGGAAGAAAATATATCCCGCGAAAAGAGCAACGGCAAAGCCGCCCAAAAGATGCATAAGTATATCATACCACCACCAGTAGAAATAGAGCGAGTACAGAGTCCCGACGGCATGCCCGATTGCGGTCGCGACAAAGAGACAGAGTGTGAGAAGCCTGTATGAGAAAATGGACGAAAACATATGGAAATTATAACCATAAAAATATCCCCGCGCAATCGCGTGCGCGCGGGATATTTTCGCGAACCGACAGGATGAATTCTTAGCTCAAAGCTAAGGTGGGTGCTCTGTGCACCGTCAGGGACAAGCCCCCGGCGCAACTTGTTCCGAGCTCCCGGCGACATTCGAAAACCTAAGAATTCGTCTGCCGGCTCAATTTTGATTATATACTCAAAAAATTATTCGTCCACCCCAAATCGCTTGTAGTTCCATACCTTCGCATTTTTTCCGAACCAGTGCTTGATCTCGTGCTCGGCTTCCTGCGGCGTCTCGGATGCGTGGAGGATATTCGCAACCGCTCGCCTCTCTTTGTTGGCAAGCAACGCGGAGTCAATCGAGTGATCCCCTCGAATCGTCCCCATCTCCGCGGCATACGGCATCGTGGAGCCGGCAATCTTACGGACAACGTCAACGGCGTGCAACCCTTGCACCACCATTTTGACAAGCGGCGCCGACACCATGAAATCCACTGTCCACTTCCGTATCATGGGGCCGATTTTCGCCGGATCTTCAGTGCCGAGATCATCTTTTACGCTGTAGCCGTATTTCTGGCAAGTTGCGATTGTTTTCTCGCCGAGCCGTGTGACCCATGCCTTATCTTTGGGATAGTGATTATCGATCTGCGTGCGCGTCGGCATGAACATTTCAAGCGCCACTATTTTCAAATCGCGCTGTTCAAAACGCTTGATGACTTCCCCCACAAGCCCCTTCCTGACGCCGTCGGGTTTGATCAATACGAATGTCTTTTCTTCTTTTGGATGCTTCATAAAATTATGAATTTAGTATTATACTCCCAGCTTCAAGTGCTGCTCTATCTTGTGTATTCGAATTTCTAACCCCCGGATTTCTTCTTTGTCCGCCTTATTTAGGATAGATTTCTTAATTTCATGCAACTCGCTCTTTATGGCGGCGACCTCCCTCTCAATGTTGTCAAGTCGTCTATTCATCTCTTTCATAATGTGAGTATACTGAAAAAATTTTGCTGTGCAACTACAATAATTATGCCAAATCATTACCCATTCTGCGGTGTCATGGTGCTTGTGGTGGAGGCGGGGGCGGGGTGAGAGGTGTTGGTAGAGGCCACGGCATTGTATTTCGCCATGATTTCGGCTTCCACTTCGTCTCTCGCGCGGCCGTATTTGAGGTGGGAAAGTTCTTTGATATTCTCTGCAATATCCCGTCTCCCTTCTTCGGGCGGAAGCGTTTGCATGCTGAACGGCTTCCCCGGTTCGCCGTTGATCAAGAGCTTCACATAGGCGTTCTTGTTCTCAATTTTTATAAGATCCCCCACGGAAAAAACAGGGTCAAATTGCTTTTGTAAAAATTCGGCATCTTCGCTGCCAACACGAAAGACGGCCATGGAACCGACATTGCCAAACACCGAATCTCGAATTCTCTCTTCAAGCTGCGCGATGAATTGATGCGCGATATTGAGTGCCAAGCGGTATTTTCGCGCTTCCGAAAGAATGGTCGCAATAGAATCCGTTGTGATATTTTGGAATTCGTCTATGTAAAGATAGAAGTCGGGAGGCGGAGATCCTCTGCCAACCATATCCACGCGAGAAAGCGCCGCCATGAGAATTTTCCCCACAAGCACGAGTCCCAAAAGATGAGAATTGATGTCGCCCAAACGGCCCTTGGAAAGATTCACAAGAAGAATTTTACGTCTGTCCATAATTTCTCTGAAGTTAAACGCGGATTTCTCCTGCGCGACAATGGGCCGCATAATGTCGTTGGAGATAAAGACGTCGAATTTGTTCGTGATGTATGGCACGAAGTTCGCGAGCGACTGCTCCCCGGTCGTCTTCTCCGCATTCGCCCAGAATTGCCTGATAATAGGATTTTTGCATCGCGAAAGCTTCATCTCGCGAAACGCTTTGTCTCCCATCACGCGGCCGATTTCGAGGAGGGTATTTCCGGATTCCGGGTCTTCCATAACGAGAAGCGAAGCATTGCGAAAATATTGTTCAAAAGCCGGACCGCCGGCGACTCTCATATCGAATAATTTATTAAATATAGAGAGAAGCTCGTTTACGACAAAAGTCTTCTGTTCGGGGAAATTTGCGTCGAATTCAAGCATATTAAGCCCCATCGGCCGCGCGACATATCCAGGATCAAAATAGATGACATCGTCGGCCCGCTCCGGCGGAATGTTGGCAAGAATATCTTCTATGTCGGTTCCGTGCGGGTCAATGTAGCACACACCCTCTCCCCGCTTGATATCCTGTATAATCATATTTTTAAAGAGAGTTGTTTTCCCCGTGCCGGTCTGTCCGAGAAGATAGAAATGCCGCACGCGATCTTCTTTGGCGAATCTGATCTCCGTTTTCGCGCCGCGGTAATCGTTCACCCCAAGAAGAATTCCCTCCCCTCCTATGTTAAGGGGCGCGGGAGCGATGCCGGCTCTTGTCTCTTTAAGCTGTGGCTGTGCTGTTTTCGGAGTCGGGAAGTGACACATGGTCGCGAGCTCTTTGAGGTTCAGGGGAAAAGAGTGCTCGGGAGAAAAAAGGCGGAACGAGAAATCATATAGAAGGCGCTCCAGTTTCCCTTTTTCTATTTTTTTAAACTTAATGCCGTTTCCTCTTGTATCAGTAAACTGCTGGAAGGCACTCTCCAGTTCGTCGAGTATTTCTTCTGCCCGGGCGCGATTGCCCGCACTCGCAACGACGCGGATATTGGTTGCAAGCACGGGAGAAGAAATCTTTTTCTGGATCAACTCCATTTCATCGTGATATCTCTCTTTATTCTTCCCCTTTTCTTCCTCCCTTTTCTGCTTTTCTTTCTCTTTCTCTTTGATTGCGCCCGCGCCCGCATTCGAACCGCCCGCAGCATACCCGAGAATTCCCACGCTTTCCTTCAAAATGCCCTTAAGCAGCCCCCCGCCCTCTCGAAGAAGCGTATCAACAAGCTCGATGGGCTTTATGGCTTCGCTAAGCGGCATTCCCCCCCGAAGGTTATCAATGGCTTTTTTGTAGTGATATGAATATTTTTCGCCGACGGGAGAAATAAGAATCTGTATTGCCGCACCTTCCCCCTCCTTTTCCAGTTTTGAAAAGACGTTCAATACGACGTTGAGGGGATCCTCATGGAATTCCTCATACGTTTTGATGGGGAAAATCGCTTCCCGCGACGGCGAGCCGTATGCTCCAACTGAAATGCCGCTCACGTTGAAAATGTTGTAGTCATCTGTTTTCAGAACGATTTTTGCACCGGGGAAAAGTGCGAGCACCTGCTTCTCAAACAGCCCCTTTCTTGCGTCCGGAACTGCGGCATAAAATACCACTTCGTTTCCTACATGCGGGAGCGCAATTTCAATAGAAAAATAATTGCGTTCCGGCCGCTTACTCGTATCCGTATCTACCGACATCATGCCCGAATAGAATTGCTCCATGCCTCCCAAGAGCGCTTCTATCGTTTTTTCTTTCTCGTTTTTGTCGGATGCGGGGAGCGAAACCTCAAAGAGCGAGTAGTGAAGCGCGCGGAAGAGCCACTCGGATGATTTGGATTCAGGATTATCTTTTTCCATCGCTTTAATGTACTGCACAAGAACACGATGGAAGTCGTCTTCAAGGTGCGGATTTTTCATTTCCTCAACAATCGAAAGGGCGTTCATAATGCCGCGTTCCTCAAGAATGCCGAGAAGCTCTTCCATCTGCGCATCGTGCGTTTCCGGCTCGAGATTGAGGACAACCTCTCCAATTTCAGCAGGCTCCATCCTGTACCCCGATTCAAGAACCTCCTCTCTTGGAAGTGACATAAACTTCCCGATTTCTTCGCGGATAACCTGCTCGTGTCTTACCGGCGCGGGCGAGAACTCGCCGGCATGCTCCTTGAAGCGTTCAAGGGTCTGTTCTTTCTGTCGAATCTCTTCGCGCAAGAAAGCGATCTCCTCTTCGGGGGTTTTAAAACTCGGCAAACCCTGTCGCTGTTGATCCATTAGCTCTAGTATACCGTTTTTAGAGTTTTAGAAAAAGTGCAGAGGGGGAAAATTAAACCACTTTCAGAAACCCTTGTATTCTTTCAAGATATATGGTAAATACACCACAGAGCGTGGATGTTTCTTTATTGCTCTTTGGCGGGGTGTTTCGTCCCCTGAATGACTTGATATCATTCGAGAATATGCGTTACCCCGCCCCCAATCGGCGAAGTAATAAATCGTTTGCTGATGAATTGCGAACCGCAATGTGCCTTGTCCTGTTCTCGTTGTTAATTGATGGGATGTGGGAGTCGATGCTTCTTAGGAGTGTTATCTGGTTTATCCCATCCCCATTAGCAGAGCGTGTATTAATTTGTCTTGGTTGGGCGATTCTAGGAGTGCTCTGCTCTTTTTCTTCTTTTTGGCGAAGCGTTCGTTATCTTGTAATTAAAATTATTACGTTTCTCAAGATGCTTCGCCCTCTCTTTGAGGTTCTTGACCCCGGCAACTCCTCCCCTTGGCAGGGGCGGAGGGATAAGAATTTCAAAGAGGGGATGTGGTAATGGATTGCGAAACAATCGTGAGAACCAAACTATCCCCTCCCCATCGCGCTTGCGATCGAGCCGTTGCTCATCACTACGAGCGAACATTTGGCTGCAGGCGCAATCTTTAATTTAGATCTTTGTAAATTAAATAATGAGGAGGAAGTATTATGCCGAGAATTATCGGTGTGAGGCATCGCGTGAAGAAAACGAGCCGCGGGGAAGCGCGGCCGACGCAAATGTATATTATTGCAGGCGTCGAGGAGTTTCTCCTTGATCTTGAAACAGAAATGGACGAGCTTGACTTCGTGCACGGACAACTTCCCAGGGCGTATAGGAAGGTGACTGAAACGGACGATCTCTCGGAACTTCTCTCGCGGCATATCAAATGGCGCGCGGTGAAGAAAGACGAGAAAATTCCGAAATCAATGCAGCACCTGACTCGCCGGCATCCGAAGACAAAAGCGCTTCAGGTTGCTATGCAAGTGCCCGTGGAGTTTGACGGGTTGCGAGCAGACGATACCATGCTCATGACCATGGGCGGTAGCGGCGATCAGTTCGCCGTGGCTCTTGCGGACAGGGCAAAGCAGATAGGCGCGAAGATTTTCCGCGTGCCTTCGGCGAAGCTCGCGCACTTCCGTGAAGTTCCCGACAAAGACAAGGATGCGAAAAATATCGTCGAGCTTTGGAAGACATTTCCTGAATGGTTCTATGCAATGGAGCCGGAAGATCGTACGCTTACTCTCGTGCGGGAGTGCTACAGGGAGCTTATGGACGCCATGAAGGATCGCATTGCCGCGTCGCAGCGCAAACGGCAGATCTTCCGAAAGCAGGCGTATCTTCATCCTGAGAAATGGGACGCAGAGCGGGAATTTGAAGAGATGTTTAAAGAATATCTCGATCAGGATCCTGGATACGGCGCTCTCGAAGAGCAGGAAATGGAATGCGATCGCGCGCTCTTGAAAGCGCTCGAGTCTCTTCCCGTTTATCGCGAGGTTTTCAAGGAAGTGGAAGGAATAGGCCATCGCATCGCCGGGCGTATCATTGCTTCGGCAGTGGATATAAGGCGTTTCTGGGTGGACAATGAGGAAGAGGAGATGCAGAAGCTTTATAAAGAAAGCCAGCGGCTTGAATACGAAGGGCGTTTCAAGGAAGATTATGATAAGATATTTGCTCGCACAAACGCCGAAACGACGCATTTCCAAAAGCTCCAAATGATACGTTCGTGGAAGCGGACAAATGGAAAGGAAAACGAAGCCATATTGCTTGATCGAGCAATCGAGTGTCACCAGAAGCGTGCACAATTGCGGCGAAAAGGAGTCAATCGCTTTGTCGCGTACTGCGGCGTACATGTGTTGAACGGAGGCAAGTACGAGAAGCGGCTGACAGAGAGGCAGTTCGTACGCACACGCGTACTTGCAAGCGGAGAGACCGAGGGACACAATTGGTCGCGTGATGCGAGAGGAGGATTGTATCTCGCAAGCGATCAGTTCAATCGCCGGCCGGAAAGTGCATGGGGGCAGAAGTTGCGCGTATGGAAAGGTAACATTCGCTCACGGCACCCCGAGCCGGTTTCTGTACAAAAGAGAGATAAGCAGACCGGACAGGAGAAGGCCGTTACGCGCTACACTGACGGACACATCCACAGGATGGCGCTTTGGCGCGCGGCGACGCGATTCGCCCGTTACGTGTACCGTGAATGGACGAAGCTCGAGAAAGAGCGCATGAAGCGGCAAAAAACATTGCCGGTTCGGAAACAAGAAGCGGCATGGTACAATAAGGTTCTTTAAATTGGTGGGGCGTGTATCGGCGTGTAGCATTGTTATACGAGAGATTATGTGTGCCACACCCCAACTTTGGTGAAGCGTACAGTGTAATGCTTTAAGGGCGATCAGTAGATTGCTTCACCCCAACTGGCGAGATGGCACTAGGGCTGCTCTTTGTATGAGCGTGCCGGCGGCATATCTCGCCTTTTTCTTTTTTGACGAGGTACCTCTTCTATGGAACAAGTATCGCCACGGTCTCGAGTATCATTTTCAGAGATGGCGAGCGGGCAGACAGATACTCTCTATAAGAAAGCAGTCGTTCAAGCATACGCGCGTCTTCTGGTATGGGAACAGTATTTTTTGCTCTGACGTGAGCGGTAATGCCCTCTATGATTTCTATTGCCTGCATTTTCCCGTCTTCTTCTTTTGCAATCTTCGCGGCGAATATAATTCTTTCTGAAAGCTTTTTTTGCAAAAATTCTTGCGCAAGCGTCTTTGCGTGTTTTTCTTTCTGTTTTTCTTCCAAATTAAAATCAGCCAGACGCGAGCGAAGAGTAGGGAGAAGGTATGGTGCAAAGGGGGTGAGGATAAAGAAATGCGTATCCGGCACCGGATCTTCGAAGAGCTTAAGGAGGGCATTCTGCGACTCAAGCGTGAAAGAGTCGGCAGAAATCACAAAAATTTTTTTTGCATTCGCACTTGCGCTCTTCCTCCCCGCTCTTTCTTTTAGCGCCCGGCTCTCGTCCACCCCGAAAGTAATAAATTTCTCATACCAAAAGTCCGCTCCAGAAGCGGCGTCTCCCAGATGTTCTAGGAGCAACTCTTTTGTCCCTGAAACGAGATACGCGTGGTGCATGGCGTTCTGTACTTTACCTTTTTGCTACAATGCTCTTCTTGTAGACATTCAAGTGTGTGAGGGCCAGCCCCGTGCCGCGCGCAACGGAAGTGAGCGGATCGTCGGCAAGCTTCGCCGGTACCCCCGTTTTTCGATAAACAAGCTCGGGGAAATTGCGGAGCATGGAGGACCCGCCCGTCATGGTGATGCCGTGGTCAATAATGTCGGAAGCAAGCTCGGGAGGCGTTTCTTCCAAGACATTCCTGATTGCTTTGATCATCTCGGAAAGTTCTTTGTGGATGGCCTTAACTATTTCGTTCGTAGAAATATCCACGGCGCGCGGAAGGCCGCTAACAAAGTCCCGCCCCTTTACGGTAATGGTTATCTCTTCTTCAAGGGGAATAGCGGACCCCACTTTTATTTTTATCGTCTCGGCTGTCTTATCGCCGATTCCTAAATTAAAATTTTTCTTAATGTAGTCGGCAATGGCGTGATCCACCTTGTCCCCTGCGCACTTCACCGATTTGGACGCGACTATTCCGCCGAGAGAAATAACCGCGACATCCGTCGTTCCGCCCCCGATATCCACGATCATGTGCCCTCGCGCTTCGTGAATGGGAATACCCGCTCCGATAGCCGCGAGCACGGGCTCTTTGACGACATATGCATTCTTCGCGCCCGCCTTGATAGCCGCCTCCACTACAGCGCGGCGTTCGGTAGAGGTCACTCCCGCAGGAACAGAGATAAGCACTTCCGGCTTCCAGATATTCCATTTGCCGAGCGCCTTATTCATGTAATATCGGAGCATCGCCTGCGTAACACGATAATCCGCGATCACCCCGTCCTTCATCGGGCGGTACGCAACTATATCATCGGGGGTGCGGCCCAGCATTTCTTTCGCTTCGAGTCCCACAGCGAGCACGCGGTTGTCGTGGGGCGATATAGCAACGACGGACGGCTCGTTCAAGACGATCCCCTTCCCCGGCACGAATACAAGCGTATTCGCCGTTCCAAGATCAATCCCCAATTTAGTAGTAAAAATAGGCATAAGAATATGCCTATAGTAAATCAATATGCCAAGCCAAGCAACTATTGAGGGCGTTGTGATGCAGATCTAGATCTCCACCATCGCAGAGCCCTTGAGGCGGGTATCGGTTTTGAGATCTTTTATAATGCTTTCTAGCGTTGTATCTTTCGTAAGAGGAACGATAATGATGCAGGAGTTTTCGGTTGGGCCGTATTCGCAGCTGAAGACTTTCCCGCGCAACTCCGCCGCAACGGAACTCGCGACTGTGGTGGCGGATACCGGGCTTCCGGAAGGAAGCGTGATTCGAATTCGATCAGAATAATATTTCATAGGCGGCGGCTCTTGCTGTGCCGGCGGCGCAGGAATTGGGGCGGCAGGTATAAGGCCGGGATCGTTGATCGCAAGCCCCCCGCTCCCAAGGTCACCTTCAGGAGCGTTTCCTCCCGGGTTTGTTAGAGAGTTTCCCGAAATGGGAAATCCTAGTGTTTTACCGATATCATCAAGCAGTAGCAAAGATACGCCGGGAATCATCCCCTTCCAGTACGCGAATACGCCGCCCACCAAAAGAGCCAGAAGAATGATAAGGAAAATTATAAAATAAAGAAAGCTGTGCCCTTTTTTTGCGGCCGGGAGCGGGGCCTGAAACGTTTGTTGCGGCCCCTTGTTTTGGTTTTGGCCGAAAGACGCAGTGAGATAGCTTGGGCGCTCAGCCAGTTTCGGCGCTACTGTGCTCATCCCGGAAGGAATAGGAGATGAAAATACGGGGGTGGAAGTCATGGAGGGCGCGGGGGGAGTTGCGGGAGCAGAAAGGTGCGGAGGAATGGATGTCTTCGGCGCGATATCCGTCATGGCAAGGGATTCTTCTTTAGTCATAGGAAGTACGAGACGCTCGCGCATATTAAGAGCCGGTTCGGGCTGCGGTTGCGGTTGTGCCGGTTGGCGGGATATGACGGATTCAAGAGGCGCATGCTCTATTGTCTTGACGACTGGCTCTCGATTCCCCGTGTTTGTAGTGGCGGCAAGCGCAGTGTTCATGGTGCCTTGGTATGTCTGGCTGTAAATTCCGACAGCATCAAAGGCTTCCTTGATGTCCATATCGCTCCACCCGCCCCCTTCCATGAGAGCTTTCTTTATTTCATCTTCCGTTGTTCCTTTTGAAAGTTCTTCTTTTACAAATGCGAGAAGTTCGTTGGTGATCATGGCAATAGCTTATTTTTGTTTTTTCATCGTACGCCGCTTAATATTGACGCCGATATTTTTTAGTCTTGATTCTATATTAGCATATCCTCTGTCGATCAGATACGTATTGTGGATAACCGTTTCGCCCTGTGCGATAATTCCCGCAATAATGTAGGCGAGGCCCGCGCGAATATCCGGACTTTCTAAATTGCGCCCCGAGAGCGGTGTCGGTCCTTTCACAATAACGCGGTTGGTGTCCATGGGAATAATATTTGCCCCCATGCGGACAAGTTCTGCGGCATACGAGAGCCGCCCTTCAAAAATAGTTTCAAACACAATACTCTCTCCCGAGAGTTGTGTCAAAAATACTGTCATAGGCGCCTGAATGTCTGTCGGGAATCCCGGATATTCATGGGTTTTTATATGTACCGGCTTCAGCTTCTCATTCTGGTATTTTCCACCCATAATGCGGATGGATGCTTTCCGCGCTTCTATTTTTACTCCCGCGTATTCTAATGCCTCAAGGAGAGCACCCAGATGCTCCACGTTGCAGTGAGTAACGGTAACATCTCTTCCCGCCAGTGCCGCGAGGATAAGGAAGCTTCCGGCCTCTATCCTGTCCGGCAATATTTCGTACACGCTCTTATTGGAATCAAGCAGTCCCGTGCCTTCAATAGTAACGGTTGATGTTCCCGCGCCCCTGATATGCGCTCCGCATGACACAAGATATTCGGTGAGGTGGGCTATCTCCGGCTCCAATGCCACATTTCTTAGAACCGTTCGCCCTTTTGCGAGTACCGCTGCCATAATAAATGTTTCTGTTCCGGTAACGCTTTGATTGCGGAAAAAAATCTCCGCACCGGCGAGACCCTTCGGCGCATGTATCTCGAAAATGCGGTCTGTTTCCTTCACTTTTGCGCCCATTTTTTCATATCCTTCCAAAAAGAGGTCAACGGGCCGCGCGCCGATAAGACAACCCCCCGGATGCGGAAAAGAGACGTGCCCGGTGCGCGCAAGCAACGGTCCTGTTGCGATGATCGAAGCGCGAAAACGCCGTGAAATAGCTTCCGGAATCTCGGATAGAATTTTTTCTCCCGAAATAATTACCAGTATTTCGTCCCCTTCCCTCCCTTTTCGGTGAACTTTCAGCCCGATGCCTTCTAAGAGTTCACCCATTCGTGCAACATCTTCTATTTCGGGAACATTTGCGATATGAAGCGCATCTTTAAAAAGAAGCGAGGCTGCCATCCCAGGAAGGGCTTCGTTCTTGGCACCATTTACCGCAAGTTCACCCTCGAGCATTTTTTCACCGCCGAGACCTTGTATGGAAAAAAACTCTGTAGTGTTGAGATAGGTATCGTTTGACATTTCGGCTGTGTTAAATATTATGATATATGTGTGGTCGGGAGCTATCCCGCTTCTCCCTCCTAGAAGATACTAGCGGGGAATGCCGGCGTTCCCTCGGCGCGAAAGCATCTTGCATGAAGCTATTCAGCTTCTTGTCAATGCCCTTTGCCACACCACTTCTCGCGCTCCCCAATGCGCTTCTCGGGCAAAAAGTTGCTCACCGGCACGTTCTTTCCCGCCTCCCGCACATAATCTGCGCGGGAGGCTACTATTTTTCAAGAACGACCAAGATTACCCCTTCTAGAGAAGTACGCCTCTGCTCTCCGCTGTCCCTATCGCGTATCGTTACCGTGCCGTCTTCAAGCGTCTCGAAATCAACCGTAATGCAGTAAGGCGTGCCGATCTCGTCTTGCCTTCGATATCTTTTTCCTACATTGCCGTTGTCGTCCCATACCGTGTCGTGGATTTCTTTTTTGATATTTTTATAAATTTCCCTCGCCTTCTCTACCAGTTCCGGCTTATTCTTGAGAAGTGGAAACACAGCGCACTTCACCGGGGCAACGCTTGCCGGAAAAGCAAGATACTCTCTCTTCCCTCCCCCCATCTCATCCTCTCGATATGAAGAAACGAGTATGGCCAAAATAATACGCTCAAGTCCAAACGAAGGCTCTATCACATGCGGCACAAATCTCTCCCCCACTGCGTCATCGAAATACTCCAAATTCACTCCCGAAGCTCGCATATGATTCTTCAGGTCAAAATCTCCACGATATGCAAGCCCGGAAAGTTCTTTCTGTCCGAATGGGAAATCAAATTCAAAATCAATCGTACGTTTGGAATAATGCGCTCTCTCCCTTTCTCCGATTTCAACTTCATGCACGCGCTCTTTTGAAATACCAACCGCCTCAAAGTATGCAAGCATTTCTTTGCGCCATTCTTCGAAATACTTCTCCCACTCGCTCTCGCGTACGAAATATTCTAACTCCATCTGTTCAAACTCACGTGTGCGAAACAGGAAATCTCTCGGAGCGATCTCGTTACGAAATGCTTTCCCAATTTGGGCCATACCAAAAGGAATTTTTGGGTGATTGGCATCAAGTATGTTCTTAAAGTTCGCAAACATTCCTTGCGCCGTTTCAGGACGAAGATAGGAGACCACAGCTGAAGTAGCAGCACCTATTTTTGTTTCAAACATTAAATTAAATGAAAGATTTCTTTCGCGTTCGGGTGTTTCAACACTAATATTATTAGCCCCACATTTTTCACAATTCCATTCCGCGCCAAGGACATCCTCATCAGGGCCGAGCTCTCTTTTTCTAGAACCCTTATATTTTATTTGCGGGTCGTCCCAACGATGTGCTGCGCCACACGCCACACAGGAAACTAACGGGTCGGAAAACTCTTTCGTATGTCCACTTGTCTCCCACACTTTCGGATTCATAAGTATCGCCGCATCGAGTTCTTCCATATCATCGCGCAAGAGGACGAATCTCTGTCGCCAGGACTGCTTGATATTGTTTTTGAGCTTCACCCCCAGAGACCCGAAGTCCCACGTTCCCGCAAGTCCGCCGTAAATTTCCGAGCCGGGGAAAATGAATCCCCGCCGCTTGCAGAGCGACACAATTTTCTCCATAAGATTCTCATCGGCCATGAATTATTTCTACCATATTTGCTAAAAAAAGAAACGCCGTACCATCCTCATGTGGGTGGTACGGACTTAAATGTTCGCTCATGAGCCAAGCCAGCCCACAATGAAGGCTGTAACAACTCCTAGAGTGAAGCCCGCCATCTTGCAAAATGCTGGCAAAAGGCTAATGAACGCTTCCTTGAAGGATTCATTGTCCTCTCTCATCACACACCTCTTAATTTGCCATAATGGCCTGAACGAATATAGTCACCGCAATTACACCAAAAACGTATGCTGCACAAATGAGTACTTTCATAACGCACCTGTACTTTTAGACTTTGTTTACTATAAATAAGTATACCACAAAGCGATATAAAAATCTAGCGTTTTTTCTCCAGTTCTTTGATTTCATCCCGGAGGATTGCCGCGCTTTCAAAATCAAGGGTCTTTACGGCTTCGGCCATTTGCTTTTTCTTAAGCCGGATAAGTTTATCCACATCCTTGCCGAAGAGATTCAAGTCTGTGGCAAGCGAGAGCTTCACGGCTTTTTTATGCTCGCTCTCTAATTGCTCCGTAATATCGTGGATATTTTTCTGAATAGTCTTGGGGCTTATGCCATGCTTCTTGTTGTACTCTACCTGAATTTTTCGCCTTCTGTTTGTCTCACTAATGGCATGCTCCATTGAGCCGGTCAGTTTGTCGGCATAGAGAATCACCCTTCCCTCCACATTCCTCGCTGCCCTCCCAATTATTTGGATGAGCGATGTTTCAGATCGCAAGAATCCCTCTTTGTCAGCATCAAGAATGCCAATGAAAGAAAGTTCGGGGAGATCCAAGCCTTCTCGCAAAAGATTTACGCCCACTAGAACATCGAAGCTCCCTTTTCTGAATTCTGTGAGAATTTTGATCCTATCTATAGTTTTTACGTCAGAGTGAAGATATTCTGCTTTAATACTTTTCTCTTTTAGGTACGCGCTCAAATCTTCCGCCATCTTTTTAGTAAGCGTTGTTGCTATCACTCGCCCGCCTCTTTCAATATCTTTCGCGGCTTCAGTGATAAAATCTTGGATTTGACCCAAGTAATTATTTTTTTGCAAAATTGGCCGTACTGACACTTCCGGATCCACGAGCCCCGTCGGCCTAATCACCTGCTCTACTACTTGCTTGCTCTCTTCTTTCTCCATTGTGGCAGGCGTTGCTGAAGTGTAGATGATTTGCCCCACTCGTTCCATAAATTCTCCGTATTTAAGCGGTCTATTGTCCTTCGCGGATGGTAGGCGAAAACCGAATTCCACCAGCGTTGCCTTTCTTGACTGGTCGCCGGCGTACATTCCCTGAAGCTGCGGGAGTGTAACGTGCGACTCATCAATGATAGTTAGGAAGTCCGGTACCGTATGGGCAAGCCCACCGGAGCCTTCTTGGCCTCCGTAGCCTTGGCGAAGGGGGCGGCGTAGGTGGGGAAAGTAAGAGAGAAGCGTTTCCGGCGGTTCGCCCGGCTTTTTCCCCGCGAGATGCCTGGAATAATTCTCAATACCCGAGCAGTAGCCTATCTCTTGAATCATAGAAAGATCATAATTCGTCCGGCGCTTCAACCGCTCGGCTTCGAGAAGCTTCCCTTCTTTGTCGAGAATCTTAAGTTGCTCTGCAAGTTCTGTGCGTATATTTTTTATCGCGAGCTTCTTCTTGTTTTCTTCCGTAAGAAAATGCTTGGCGGGGAAAATAAATATAGTTTCTTCTTCACCGGTAGAGAGCGCTTTTCCGGACACGGGATCTATTTTAAGTATTTCCGAGACTTTTTCCCCTTCCAGGCCGATATTCCAGATGAAACGCTCCGACACCGGCATAATCTCAACGCGATTTCCAATGCTTCGAAATTCTCCGGGAGAGAGATCTGCGTTCGTGCGCTCGAAATGCACGCGTACAAGTTTATCCATCAGTTCTTTCCGCGAAATATGCAGGCCGCGCGAAATTTTGAGGTTTTCTTTTTCATACTCCTCCGGACTTCCCAAACCGTAAATGCAGGAGACTGATGCGACTATAATTACGTCCCGCCTTGTTAAAAGCGCTTGCGTGGATGCGTGGCGGAGCCTGTCTATCTCTTCATTGATCGCCGCATCTTTCTCAATGTAGGTGTCCGTAATCGGCATGTACGCTTCCGGCTGGTAATAGTCGTAATACGAAACGAAATAATGTACGGCATTATCGGGGAAAAATTCTTTGTACTCCTGCGCAAGCTGCGCCGCGAGCGTCTTATTGTGCGCAATCACAAGCGTTGGCTTGCCAGTCTTCTCAATCACATTTGCTACAGTAAAAGTCTTTCCGGACCCGGTCACGCCAAGGAGAGTCTGCGCGCGGTGCCCATTCTTCAAGCCATCCAAAAGAGCCGCAATCGCTTTCGGCTGATCGCCCGCGGGCTTATATGGAGAGGTGAGCTTGAAATCGCCCATAGGCCGATCATAATAACATGATTTTATGAAGCGGGTGGAGGTTCCGGAGGCGGCTCCGGAGATGGCTCGGGTGCAGAGGGAGGGGCGGATCCCGGCTCTTCTTGGGGAGGCGTTTCCGGAGCGGCTTCTTCCTGCGAGGCTTCTGGAGCGGACGCGAGGGGGGCATATTCCGTAATTGCTTCCGTACTGGTACTATTCGCCGGGGATTCCTCCACAGGTTCTTGCGGCTCTTCCTGTTGATTCTCTGTTTCTTCTGGGGGAGCTTCCGGAAAAACACCTGGAGACGTTATGGCTCCCGACGGCGCTGGAAGCGGCCACTCGTAAATGCACATCGGGGCATTCGGATTTTCGTCTTCATAAAACGCATAAATTCTCTGCGCGACATAGGTGGCATCCGTAAGATTATTCGCGGTGGATGAAGCATTGGCGAGAATGCTCTCTATCACCGCAAGAGCCGTGAAAACTTTAGAGGAAGGCGCGAGCCCGAGATTGTCAAAAGCACTTTCCCCGTCATCCGCGCCGGCAAGCCACGCGTTCAAATCCAAACGCCCGGAAACGACATTGAGCTCGTCGGCAAGCGTCTGCGCTTTCGCTTTGCAAAGCTTCGACGGGATGCTATTCCCCTTGGGACATTCCGGAATGGAGAGATTGACGCATACGTCGGCTCCCGAATAGGAACCGAAAACGCCGGAGAAAGAACCCGTCGAAAGCGCGGCAACTTCAGCGGCCCAAACATTTTCGCCTTTGCCCCCATCGCATCCTTCGTGGTTTGTCCAATATCCGATGGAGAGCGCGGGACATTCTTCGTGTGGAGGCATCTCGATCGTCGCCGTCACGTTCACCACGTGCGCTTCAAACGCTGACATGAGCACGGCGGAAGACGCTATCATTGTAAGAGATGCGAATACAGCAATAGCGGCATGGGGAAACATGTTTTTATAAAAATTAAGATGTTGGTTCAAAAAAATCTAAAAACTTTTCACTTGAAAATTACCCTTCTTGCGCTCGTATATTATCGCGCCACTTGCCCGCGAACATGGTAATCTTGCCGAGGTATGGAATGCGCAGAGGGTTCCCTTGGAAATCGTACGTCCGTCCGATGACATCTTCATATCCGACAGGGGCGTCTTCGCGGAAGTTCGCGTCTCCTTTCGTCGTGATCTTTGTTTCTTCTAAAAGAACCACACGATGGATGGTCAAGCTCGCATTCGTTTTATTTTGAAAAACGATAATATCGCCTTTCTTTATATTTTCGCCCTTCACCGCCTCGATGAAAACGAGGTCGCCTTCTTTCAAGATCGGCCACATGGAGCCGGAGGTAATCGCCGCCATCGGAAACTCGGTCCCCAATTTCCAGACAAGGAATTTCGGCACGCCGTAGAGAATTCCGAAAATTATGGCGCAATAAACGGCGATATTCAAGATGGTTTTCAAAGTTTGATTCATTGATTTTGGTTCCCGTGCCGTGCTGGAGAGTTTAGAGACCGAAATTTACAGGCCAAAAGTGGGAATTTTGAACAAGAATATCCGTCCGGTATAGTTCGCGTCTATCGGCGCGGATGCCGGAATGTAGGAGAGGAATTCTATTTTCGTTTCTTCGCCGGGAGCGAGGCGGAAGAAATTTTTGTCTATGTCTATAAGATCGGATATCGAACCCGTCTTGAACATCATGACGTACATAGGCATAAACGTGCCGTTCACCATATTCACCCGCCGCACGGCTGAAGTGCCACGGGAGAGGTCGCCAAAATCAAGCGCATGGTCGGTCGGATTGACCCCCACTTTCCCCTCCCCTTCTATGACGCGCACGAGCGCCGGATACTTGTTGGCATCCAGAACAAGATAGAAAATGAAGAGAAAGATAACAAGAAGTATTCCAAGAAATATCTTCTCCCATTGCTTCAAAACACGCCCCGCAAAGCGGTCAAGCTTCCCTTGCGGCATGGTTTCGTTCATATCGTTCATTAGATGAGTTTATAGCATTACTGCCGGAAAATAGCAAGGATTTTGGCTCCCCTTTCCCCGCCCTCACCATAAATGATGGGGGCGGGTCGGGGAAGCCAATTCTTCACGAGAACAAGTCCAATTACGAAATGAGATTGTGCGAGGTGAATTTTTTCCGAAGGGTTGTAGGCCCCGCGCCTTCTTAGACACTTCTACATGGCGTGGGTAAAGACCCGAGGGAAAAATTTACCGACGCTAAAAATCTCATTTCATAGTTTCGTGTTCTAGTAAATGTCCGTGACTTCAACCCAGAGATCGCAGCCGAATACTTGATGCTCAAGTCCCGAGGGGAGCTTATACTTCTCCGTGTCCGTAACGGCAGGATTCAAGCTTCTAACGAATTTCTCCCAGTCCTGCGCGCACTGGCCCTTGAAGCAGGGTACCGCAAGATCTATCGTCCAGTTGTCGCCAGAATCTCTCCCAATCGTTGACCCGTTCTGGTCAAACTTCACGATTTTCCCATAAGCAAATTCTGTCTCGGGATCGTGAAATGGCGGAAGGCCCGTGTCGTTATTCGCGTTCGGCCCCGTCGAAGGAATCCCGTCCGGATGTTTGGAGAGATAAGGGCAGATGGAAGGGCGGCAGTTCGCATAGTAAGGGTCATTTGGATCTCCCGGATTGGCCGGGCTGTTCAAATGGCACCAGTCGCGCGCCGCCTCCACTCCCCCGAGCGCCGCTATTTTCTCCGGCCTCGGCTGGGGCTTCTGCTTGATCACATACTCTACCGTTCCCATCCGCCTCTGCGCGGCCGCTGAAAACGACTGCGAGAAAGCGATGAAGAAATCGGAGAGCAAGTGCTCTTGCGGAAATACCGTTCCGTATTCTATTGACTCCGGATGAACGAACAAGGCGTTCTCAATAGTCGCCGTGACGTTCACCACATGCGCCTCGAAAGCGGCAAATACCGGAGCAAGTACGAGCAGAGCCATAACAGCAACCATTCCCGTCAAAATTCTTTTCATAGCGGTAAAGGATTAGTTGCTAAGCGATTATCCATGGTTTGGTGTTGGCGGCGGAGGTGTCAAAGAAACACCCTTGACTTCCACCCACAGATCACATCCATACACTTTGTGCTCATCACGCGGATCTGCAACATAGTGAGCTGGGTCTGCGTCAGGATTGACTCCATGTACAAACTCCTCCCAGTCCTGTGCGCAGTGGCCAGTGAAGCAGGGAACGGCAAGGTCAATAGTCCAGATATCCTCAACATCATGAGCGATTTTCGAGAGATGGCCCATCACATCAGTCCAAGTAATAGTAGTCCCATTAATCATCCACGGCTGGTGGAAAGAATTGAGATGGCCATCTTCAAATCCGTCCGCACTGTTATCTCTTTCAGAGTGCTTGGAGATATACGGGCAGAGATTCGGGAGCACTCCCCACATGGCGCCTGTCGTCGGCATTTCTGCCGGCGCCGGACCGCAGTCGATAGACATGTTTCCTGTTGCATCAAATTTGATGTGTCCGGTTGCTGTCGGGAAGTCAAGCATGGTTTTTCCGTCAAGAGTTGTTACGGCACACTTGGGCTTCTGGCGAATGAAGTACTCTACATCGTCCACGCGATCCTCATCGAGAAACGACTGAGAAAGAGCTATCGGGAGACGCTGTGCAAGCATCTCCTGCGGGAATACAGTTCCAAATTTGATTTCATCGAGTGGAACCTGCAGCGCGTTTTCGATGGTTGCCGTCACATTCACGACATGCGCTTCGAAAGCCGCGAACATAGGTGTGATAACCAAGACTGCGCCGAGAGCGCCCAAGGTTGTTAGAATTTTTTTCATATCTTAATAATTATTTAATTCTAATATCTAATAATTTTTCGACCTTTATTGGCTTTCGCTAACTTGAAGCCATATTCGAGTCCAGAAGCAAGAAATTTTTATTTCAGGACTCTCAATGGCTTCAAGTTGCTTTACCACCTTCCCTGCTCCCCTCTTTAGAGGGGAGCTCCCCAAAGGGGTGAGGGGTAAAAGTTGACAGCGAATTACTAACCCCACCCCAACCCTCCCCTATAAGGGGAGGGAGCGTGTATACCTTTCGCGT
>CAZRNX010000004.1:0-17386 GCA_964601555.1 uncultured Candidatus Saccharibacteria bacterium
AAGACAAAGCGATGAATAATAACCCAAACACATACCCCGCATATCTTTTTTAATTTTTCACCATTGGCCAAGAGTTGTAGGGAGGCAAGAAATCCTAGAGTATTTGATCTAAATAAAGTGCACCCCTAACGTAATTTCTTGTTTCTTCGTACGACGCAGGTCCAGTATTGCATGTTGTGTGGTTGATGTCGTCGTATGGACACTGCCACCTTCTTACTTGATAGTTTGGTATTACAGTACCCCCACACAATACATCAGACGGAAGGGGGCTCCCCGTGCCACAACTGTTACTTGGAAGAAGAGCAGCGGGGCCGCCGTTGTACCCAGCAAATCCATGAGCAGCATTTCCGCTCAACCCCCTAAAATAATTACTACCAATGCAGATAGATTTCTCCGGGTTTGCTTTTAACCACGCACAATCAATGGCTGATGGATTAGGAACCCCGCATCCACCGGCGAAGTTCCGCGCCGTGGAGGGAAGCAATTGCGCTATGCCACATGCCCCAGCGGAGCTTGGTCCGGCATTTGGGTTGCAAGAAGATTCCATAACTATTATGGCCTTCATTTCATCAGCCGCGCCACTCGAATTTATATATGTAAAGTACGGTCCACATGACGAAGTATTTCTTCCTGGATTTGTCGGAGCACACACGTCCATATTTGTCGCAGGGCACATTGTCGCAACAGCCTCACAATTATTTTCTAAGCACGCTGTTGGTGCCGGGTTTCCCGCAGAAATAAAAGCATTTCTTTTTATTTCACACTCTTCCAGCGAAGCACCGCAGTGTGTAGCACTCCCACATTGCGGATCTGTTGACTCCGACTGAAAACAAAAGTTAGAAGGCGTCATTCCTTCGGGAATGCCGCCGCCCTGAATATTAAGATTAACCAGACTAAACCCAACATTTAAAAGTCCCGGATTGATCGTCTGGAGAATGATATATGCAAGGAATGCGAGCAGAAGGCCAAAAACAGCCCCCCAAATCCTCTTCTTCGAATCCTCATGGGAAAAGATGGATTCCGAGCCCATATACTGAACGCCGCCGATCACAATCATAATGACGGCCAAGATTACAGCAGCGCCGAGAAGCATCTTGAAGAGCGCGACAAGATATGAGGAGAGCGACGGCGAGTCCCCCGTTCCAGGAAACGGCGCGAGAAGCTCATACCCCTGCCCCAATGCAATAATAGGAAGAGTGAGAAGAATTCCACAGCCTACCGCCAGAATAGTTTTTTGTTTAGAATTCATAACACGATTATCCTCTCGGCCTATATAGCCAGAGTGTAGAGTTTTTTTTGTTTATAAAAAGAACACGAGTACTATCTGTAGACAGTTGTATTGAGACCATTTCAATATCTTGCCCCCCCACAGTGGGAGCAAGTACTGGATAAGCATGCATACTGTCAAGTTCTATCCACCACAGCTTATCAGTAAATGACACCAACCCCATATACCAAGCATCTGGGTAATCTCCGGTCGGTATTCTCTCTGGTACGGCGCAATATACGCCCCCGCCAGTGCTCTGCCAAGCGCATTTCTCCGGAAGCGTGGCGACGGGGAACAGAACGGACTCGGACGAGGCGACATCATAAAGAAATGTCTTGAACGATCCGCGAGTGCTCTCGGAGTAGAGTATCTTCTTTCCATCGGGGCTTGGAAGAGTCGTAAGACCTTTTATATCTCCAAGGATTTTCTGCAAGCTTCCGGTTGAAATATTGAGAGTGTAGAGATATCCGGGCGCATCTTTCGAGGATTTGGTCTGGAGCCATACAACTTTCCCGTCAAATCTGACCGGAAGCCACTCTGTGAAGTCATGCTCAAAAACTTTTTTTGCACCGCTATTTCGAAGCTCTCCGGAATAACCGAAGAGTTTTTTGGAAGCGGCGTCCTTCTTCACATAAAATACCGTCTTCCCATCGTTGGATACAATGGCGTGGAGTATGCCGTCCGGAAGAAGAGTTCCCTCGGCGGTAGTTGTAGCGCTTTCTCCAACCGAAGGAATTGGCGCAATTCTCTCCGGTGATTTGCGGGCGAAGCTCGTAATGGTCTCCCCGTCCTCTCGAAGATATCGAAGAAGGATCGTCTTCCCTCCATCGGTCCACAAGGCCTCATGCATTTTCGGCGCGGTTATTTGTGAAATGCGCGCCTTTGCCAGTCCGTCAAGTGTGACTTCGAAGACATGTCCGGTTGACCGCTCCACATACTGCGCGTACTCGGCATTTTTTCCCGAGAACACCGCCCCAGCTACTGCCGTATCGCTTAGTTTTACAAGTGGATTGAATGGCTCTCCTTTAATAATTCCATCTGATGTTTCCGATTCCTCCGACGGGGCTTCGCCATCTTGAGTTCCGGTGCTGTTTCCACCGAACGGATTGAGGTCTCCCCAAAAGCCGCCAAATCCGCCATCCACCCTCCCACTCTCGGGGGCCTCCTTTTTTGAAACCAAATACCCGGCGAGGAATATTCCCAACGCAATAAGGACTAAGATGGCAATGATAATGACAAAAGTTTTTTTCTTCATACGAATAGGTTAAAACAAGAGAGCAATACTCTTTTCTGTTCGCTGTAGAATCTCCTGCGATATGGGACTTGAAACATCTATCCGAATATTGGCCCGCCCGGAACCCGTCCCCGGCTTTCCGAAGGTAAACTCATTTCGCTTCTCAGACGGCTCTATGCGCCTTCCATCAAGGAACCATTCATACCGCCCGGTATTTATGCCCCGAAGCGGAAAAGAAAAAAAGTATGGAGAGAGAGACAGGGCGACCTCATTGCGAGACATCTGAAAACTGTTTCCAAGGGCCGATTCATAGCGGACGCCTTCGAGGGGTAGGTTTTCATATATCACAATTTTCGGATCTATAACCGGAACGTCCACCCGCGCTTCCGCGGAGCTCTTGCCGTCTCTTGTTGATGCGACTACGCCGATAATGTCGTCGCTTTTCGGGAAGCCGGCCGCGTATACTAAAGTTTTCTTTCCCGCTCCGCTTTTTTCCGGCATCGTAAAGCGGGATTTCTTCCATGTGAACATAATATCTTGTACGGGAATTCGAGTGCCGCCGACGTCCTGAAGGTTCGGAATGGCGGTGACCCGGACGGTGCTTCCATACGTCGGCAGGGCCTTGCCTTTATAAAACGGAGGCGTATAAGTGTCTGCAGCCCAGAGAATATCCACACTTGCCGGGGCGACCTCAACTGTTCTTTCTGTGATATTAGAACCCGCCGTTTCCAACACGGCGCGAAGGATAGTTTTCGTCCCCGCCGGTCCGGTAAAAAAAGAAAATTCTGTTTCCCCGACCCCAGAGAGCACTACTCCCCCATTGAGGTACCAAGTAATAGCCGCAGTGTTTACATTGATCGAATAACTTACTATTTTGGCCGCAACAGACTCATTCGGCCCCGGAGTTCTCGGGGTAAGCGCAATATTCCACATCGAGGCGTTTCTCTGCTGCTGCAGCTGTGTCGGCCCTGTCGGTGACTGTGCCCACGCTGCTCCAAAAAGAGCAAGACTTAAGAAGGCAGAAAAAATAGCGACTCTCTTCATATTGCTTTTATTATATCTCTCGCACATCGAAAACAGAAAAAAGTTATCAACAACCTCACCTCGCTTCCACTGCCCGGAATTCATCCTTTGCCTTTTTGATAGCCAAGAGCTGCGACGGATCAGAAGTGATGATCTGGTCTTCTGTGTATGAGGCGATAACCTTAATAGCGACATGTTTAGACCCGGCAAAGAATATCCCCTCCCCCACACCGGACTCCAGCAGCAGATATTTCTCCTCGTCCGTCAGGTGGAACGTCTTTTGTACAATATCAATAGATGACGGGGACTGCTTCATAAGGAATTGAAGCGAAGAGTTGGTAATAATAGGAAGACCATACGGACTGCGGAGAAAGTCCTCAACGTCTTGTGTTACTGTGGCAAGACCCAAATAATACTTTCTTCCCCTCTTTGCAAGGCTGAAGAGAAAAGAGGCCGTATCTTCGGATTTCATCATCCACCATGCCTCGTCAATCACTAAGAGCCGTTTCTTCATCTCTTTTCTGATAGAGTTCCAGATAAAGTGCGTCACGATATACATTGCGACGGGCTTCAGGTCGTCTTCCATATCGCGGACGGAGAAAACAACAAACTTCTTGTTGATATCCACATTCGTCGGTCTGTTAATGAAGTTGGACCACGTGCCCTTCGTGTATTTAGAGAGCCGTTGAATAAGCGACTCCGCACCCTCCATTCCCCCAAGGACGAGCTCAAAATCGGAGAGAAGCGGCGGCTCCACCTCGGCAAGATTGGATTCTGTTGTGATATCTTTAAGCGCATAGGTTTCAGTAATCGCGCGGTCTATGATTGCGTCCTCTTCCGGCGTGATGCCGCCGAACATGAGGCGGAAAAGGCCGACCATATTGATAACATGAGAACGAAGCACATCCGACGTGGACTCGTCTTCTCTCGGCACGGGAAGGTCAAAGGGGTTGATGTGGTTCTCGGACGTGAGAGAAATGTTGAAATACCGCCCGCCCGTCGCCTCCGACATATATTCGTATTCTTTTTCCGGGTCAAGGACGATGACTTCCGTATCAAACATGAGCGAACGGAGAATCTCAAGTTTTGTGGCGTAGGATTTCCCAGACCCAGACTTGGCAAAAATGATAGAGTTGTAGTTCTCAAGAGAGAATCTGTCAAACAAAACAAGTGACGAATTATGCCGGTTGATGCCGTACAGAATACCCTTATCAGACGTGAGGTCGAAAGAAACGAATGGAAAAAGAGAAGAGAGGGGCGAAGAATTAAGTTTGGAGTGCACAGAAAGCAAGTCGGACCCTATGGGGATAACGCTATAGAAGCCCTGTTCCTGCTGGAAAAGCGCCGGCTTCACATAGATAAGCTTGGATTCCAAGAGCGATTTAAGCTGTGATTCGAACTTGTCAGCTTCCGCTTCATCAGCCGCATACGCCGTAATATAGAGCCCGACGTCGTAGAGCTTTTCAGTCGCCTGAAGAAGCTTGTCCCGGAGCGTCTCAAGGTCTTGAAATGCCGTATCGAGCATCGGGTCGCGAACGAACCCCTTCTCTTCGCGTTCGTGAATTTGGCTTTGTACTTCCGTCACTTTTTTTTGAAACTGCTTCAAGACGAGCCCTGTGTCTATCGGGTGAATAAAAATGGAAACGTCAAAAACCTTGTCCAGATTAATAATGGGAGCAAACCAATTATCTGAGAGATAGCGAGGGTAGGAAATAACAAAGAATGTTCTGGCAATCTTCTCTCCTAAGTTAAGCTGTTTTGGAGAAATCTTCAAAGCCGCCGGCGCCACAATATCACGGAGTTCCAACACTCCCGATTCGTATATTTCTTGTGGAAGAATCGGAACCACATCCTGTTTTGGTTGTTTTTTGCCGAAAAGTTGCATGGTATGAGCAGTCACTCTTATTTTATCTGATCAAGTTGCACCGGTTTTTCCAATTCGCCGGGGTTGAAAATTTTATAAAAAAGCTCGATAAGCTCTTCGGTCCCCAACTGAACCAGTCGAATGCCGACGCGAGAGAGTCCCTGCTCCACGATGGCAACCCGCTGTTCTATTTGTGTTTTCACTTCTTCGAATTCCTCCAGCCACTCTTTTGCTTCATCCCGCGAGTGAGAACCTGTTCCGCCGATGCCGAAAACGCCCCTCTTTTGTATGCCCGTCACGACGGTTGGCGTGTATGGTACAACTACAAAAAATGTTTTGGACATAATATTCGTCATCTCCGTAAAGTTTTTTATAAAGTTGATATACTCCCGAGTCTGTATCTTCATCAGCTCGTTCACTTGCTCTTTCTCGCGGTCCTCCAGAAGTGCGATATACGGCCTAATATCGAGACGCCGCGACTCCACGGCGAACTGTATCATGAACTCAAGCGAGTTGAGGAAATTCTGGAATTGCTCCGCGATTGCCTCCTGCTCCTCTTGGCTCTTGAGCGCGACATTGAGGGAGGATGTCATAATAACCGATCGGTAGGAGCCATCTTTCAAAACAACGATTCCGTCGCGTATCTCTTTGAACGGGATGAACTCTTGTGTTGGTCGCGAGGTGGGCATATTTTTATAGGCTATTTTCATGAGAGCGCACGTCAAGCGTCCACGCGAGCTCCTTTAACTTATTTTCGGAGAGTCGCGGAACATACGTGAGCGCCGGCCCCTTCTTTTTCTCCTCCTCCTTGTGCTCAATTTTTTTCGGCACCTTTTTCCAGATATAAAGCCGTGCGGAGGAGAAATATTTCAAGAAAGATTCAACGAAAAAGATAAAGGGCTTTTTATTGACCTTCACAAACGCGAACCCCGCCGTGACGGGGGCGATGACAATGAAAGCGAGGAATGTTGCCCACCTTGGAAGATATGCGTATATAAGATAGAGCGCACCAGCTCCCCCAGCCACGAATAGGAACTGTTTGAATGTCATGAAGCCGAAGAGCTTGTCTTCCACTTCCAAAAATTGAGGCACCTGGAACTGCATACATACAGTATAACGCATACAAAAGCAAACAGTAGGGAAAAGAGACCCCTAACTATCGCGTAAGCGCTGCGAGGTGGTTCTTGAGGAGGAATATCGTTTCGCGCTTCAAGTTTTGCCGTACCCAGGCTTTCGTCTTTTCGTCTATAAGCTCGCCCAAACCGCTCAACACTTCGTTTTCTCGGACTCCCTTAATTCTATTTATACAGACGGGAAGATATTCTTTCAGCGAGCCGCCTGTTTTACCCACAATGATTCTTTCGTCCACCTCCCAATTATTTTTTGAGAAATAATGGACATCAAATACGTCGCGCATAGCGAATCTTCTCCGTGTACCGAGGGCAAGGAGCTTATTTGCGAACATGCATTCTTTTTTTGAGACGAGTACCGAGAGTCCGAAGTATTCTCTCACCTCGTAACAGGAATCAATAAATTCCAACTGGTCTCTTGCGAAGATTTCTATTTTAATATTCCTGTCTTTTCCCCCATACGACACAAGCCCGAAAATAGTATTTTTCTTTATATACGCTTCTTTTAGGACAATATCTTTTTCTTTTGCCAGTATTTTTTTTATCTTTTCAAAAACCAGTTTCTGGTTTTGTGTGCTCGGCGGGAAAAGATCGAAGTCGATATCTATTGAAAAACGCGGAAGTTCGTAGAAGAAGAGTGCCGCCGTCCCCCCTTTAAATCCAAGCAGGGGCGCAATAGAAGTATCGGAATATATCTTTTCCAATATTCGCCCCATAACGCGCTCATGTTTTATTCTATTGATCAGCATACGATTTTTTATATTCAAGAAGACGGCGCTCAAGTTTTTTATTTTTATAAATTGAAACTATATCGGTACACACCTCCCAGTCAAGGCTGCGCAAATTGTCGAAATAATAGTCGGGGAAAAGATAAATCATGTCGAGAAACGCCCGCTCTGGACCGGCAAGAAAGTACCCGTCTCGCGCAATGATTCCACGGGAATTCAACAGGACAAGATCTTTGATTTTTCTATAGGTAAAGTTTCGGCCGCCAATGGAGATTGTTTTTGAAACGCGGCTCGCGGCAAAAATCGTTTCGTAATATTGGAAAATAATCCCCGCCTCAAGCAACGCTGTTTCAAAACTTATATATGATGGGGCGTACAAACTTGTTGAGAGCTCTTTCGGGTCGTAATTGTCGCTTTTTGCAAACACCCCCCTCCGAAGCCGAACCAATTCCCCACGCTTAATATAATAAGAAATTTTTGCCTTCAAATTATCAGGGTTATTTTCGCGCCACAAAAGGGCAATATCTCTTGTTGTGAGAACGGTTTTTGGCGAAGTATGAAGCTTTATGAGGAGATTGTCTGACATTTTGTAATCTGGAAGTAATAGTTTCTCTTACTTGCAGTTTACAAAACATCAACCAAGCCCGCAAGGCAATCTGTGGATAACAACCCACGTTTTTTCATATACATTCCAAGTATTCAAATAAAACAAAGCAAAAACAAAGAAAAGTTTGACACCTTGACTTTTTCTTATAATCATGTACACTATATAATAGCAGGTGAAACGAGTGTTGTATTGTTTTTTGACAGCGAAATACTTACGTAACTAAAGGCCGAAAGGCCAGGAGGTGAGAGATGAGAATCTTTTTCCAGGCAATTGCCGCCGTCTTTGTTTGGATAATACTCATGGGCTTTATCTATGTGCCAGCTTTCAAAGATCGGTTCAAAGATAAACCCGACCAAAAGGTTCCAAACATCGGACCTGAACTTACCGACGTGAAGCCGGGACAGGCGATTTTAGTTGCCCGCGGTGGACCCATTGTCAATGTTCTTATCAATTCAGACGGATGGCTACCGGCAGACTGTGCAGGTAGGATTCTTGTTGATAGGGTGCCGCTTTCCAACCTTATAGGAATTCCAAAGTGGTCTGTTGTACCCCTTCGAGTGAAGGGATATCTTGACCCAGAAAGCGAGCAGTACAAGAAGTTGGAGCCGCTCGTGGCCGAAAACCAGCTCAGGGCGAAAGGGATAGCATACCGAGAAATTCATCCTTTGGGCAATTTGGCGGGCACGCTTTCCCTTATGGAGATCAAAGGGAAATGCTATCCCGAACTCCGTTACTTGAGTCTTTTGTGGATATGGAAAAAATGGATTCAATTTACCACCGGACTCAATTTTACAGGATTTCAGAGGTGGCAAGGAATCGAACCGTACAATCTTCCTAAGCTCAGCGAGGCTGGGCAGGCATTCACAGAGAAAACAGGAGCTTCTGATCATGTTCGTATACGACCATTTATCTGGAACGTCCCCGTGGAGGTAACGATCAGTGGAGGTGTGAAACTACATCTCGTCTTCGCTCTTACTCTACGGTCGTTCAACCCAGAACTCACTCGGTATGGAACGGATGAATGGTGGAGTCAGACAAGGAACATGGTTCAGAACTGTGTTATTTCCGCCGCAATGAGGCTTCCCCCCGAACTTGTGATTGCTTTCATCTTAGAAGACCAAATCGGGAACACTGCTAATGTTGCCACGGACAACAACTGGGAGCATATTCTAGTTGGAGTGATAAAAGGACGTATTCCCAAAGATTTGAAGGTCTATGGGCTGGAATGCGACGACGTAGATTACAAAGGTCTTCGGGACCCATTAAATGAGGAACAGCTCAGAATCTTAATAGAGCGGTGGCGTGCGCGAGAAGAAGCAAGCGCGAAACTAATCCTTGAAGGGAAAACCGAAGCGGAAATCCTCGGTATGAAACTCGACAAACTGAAAGCCGCCGGAGCGCTTGGGGCAAAGGTGCTTGAAACAGAGGCTCAAGTGGAGACTGCGCATAAAGGGAAAGCCACATATATTGTCGGTGGCGGCACTGGAGGAAGCGGCGCAGATATTGGCGTACTCCTTGCCAAGATTGACGAGCTCATCGGCGTCTTTGGTGGTTCTCAACAGTCCACTAAACAGAAAGGAGGAGGTAAAAAATGAGCGTGTTTTCAGTTACGCTGATAGTTCTTGTGCTTCTCACCGCCTACCAGATGCTTCCACTGGAGTGGAAAGAGAGGCTAAGGCGGAAGAAGAAAAAGGTCTTGACGGTTCAGCCGGAGAAAAAGGCCGTGCCGGGAGTTCTGGTAAGCGTGCTTGCCGGGGCGATTGTTGCCTTCACTGTATCGACTGGCCTAGTAATGTTGGTGTTGGAGAATCCGGCTATACACAAAATAGTCGCGCTTCCCATGCCGCTCATTGTATGCGGTCTGGTGCTCGTTGGAACGTTCATGATACCGCGTATTGGAAGTGTCTTCTCTCTGGCGGTCGGCGTCCTCGCCGGTATTGCTGTCTGGAAGGGATTCTTCCCGCTCCAGGAGTACAGTATGCTTTTGTGGGAGAAACTCGCTCTTCCGGCTGAATACATCACTCTTCCTCTGCCGCTATGGTGGCACCTTTCGACTCTTTTGTTTTTCGCTTTATGGTTTGTTTCCGCAAAGCTGATAAGTAAAAGGAGGACGAAGGGAATCTATACCATCGGAGCGGCGTTCTTTATCTACATGGAAGTATTTCTTCTCGCCATCTATGCATGGGAGCATGGGGTGTGCTAGATAGTTTGAGAAATGACAGGGGGAGTACGCGCCCCCTGTTTTCTTTTCTCTTTTTTTATTCTACTTCTTCGTGGTACGGGTCTTTCCCCGCATATACGCCCTCTTTCTTGGGAATTGTAAAAGTCTTCTTGAGCTTTTCTTCGGCAATATTTACAGGATCTTTTTTTGTTGGAGCTTGCGTTGGCTTTGCTGGGTTGACTTCTGAACCCCCCGCTTTCAGTGGGAAGTTCTCTCTCTCAACGTTTTCTACGCTTTCTTCTTCTCGCTCTTCTTTCTCGTCAATCATCTTGTGAATTTTCATGAGCGACGCGCGAATGGGATGAAAAATTTTCTGGTTCACCTCGCCGGCTATTTGCTTCGCCGTTTCGCTCGGCACGGCGATACCTTTCTGCACTTTGACGGTGAATTCTTCTGGGTGGATGAGTCCCACCATAAGACGGAAAATTTCGTCATTCAACTTATCCGTTTGGTCCACATGAAGATGGAATTTTTTCTCTATGTCTTCCAGCATCTTGCTGTACTCAATAGATTCGTACGCCTCCTTCACATCTTGAGGAAGCTTGCGAAACATCTCGTATAATTTCCCATGTTCATCTGCCATAATCTTTATTTTGTTTTCTCATTATATCATCTTACGGCGCGGCCCGCACAACTTCTGCGTACCTTTCCGGCGAAATTACTGCCATAAGAGCCGTGTCCCTTTTGAGTTGCCGCATCTCATTTGCTACCGTTGGCGATATCGGCGCTCCTACCGGAGGAATGGCCTGTCGTCTGACAAAATCATCCACCATGGTGCCGAGTTGAGCAGAATTAACTTCTTCTCGAGTTGCTATTGACTTCAAGTCCTGTAACTTCAGGTTACTCATCACATCCGGATCAATAAGTGTGGTTGGAGCAAGACGAGCAATTTGTTTGGATTTAAGATTGCCAATTGCGGTTTTGATAGCCACACTTCGCGTAACTCCCGCCGGCAGAACCCCGCCAGCCACGGCACTTTCGACGGCGCTTCTGTGTACAATGGCATCTTTTGCTTGCCTGACTTCCACTCGAAAATCACTCGTTCTGTCTTTTTCTGCTTGTGGGAGCGCGTCTTCGAGCGTTTGCAGTTGAGCGACGGCAGGAGCTCCGGACTCAAGCGCTTGCGCGCGCACTCGAACATCTGTCCCCGTCCAAACTTCTTGTGCAAGCTGTGCGTTTGTTCTGAAAATTTCAGCAATCCTCTCTGTCAGATCAGCGTCAGCCGTTGCGCCAGTGAATCGCTTGAGTATTGATTGCTCGGTGTTGAGCCTCTCCGCCGGGTTGAGTCCGGAAATTCGGTCTGTAAGAGTTGTTTGTGCCGCACCGCCAGCCGCCCGTGCTCCGTGGAAGAGCTTGGACCGAAGATCTGTATTCATGTTATTGAAGACATTCTGCATAACCGTCTGGTCTGTGATTCCAATGAAGTGAGTGAGCTGGTTGGCGACATTAGCTTCCCTCTTGATCATCTCCGAATGGAACTTCTCCTGCTCCTCTGTGTTCATTTGTTCCACCAGGCGGGTGAGGGCGCTTTGGGAAAGCGGAGACGCCCCACCAAGGACACCGGCCCTTTGGTGCAGATCAGCAATATCCCGAGCGGAGAGAGCGGCAAGAACTTTCCGCTGCATCATGAGGTCAGGTGCACCGTTTGGATCCGTAAGTCCCGCAAGTTGAGTAAGCCGCTTGTCTTCAGCGAATTGCGTGATTGCGCCAGTGGTCGGGTCAAGAGTTGCCTTTGTTTGCTTGGCTCTCTCAATTTCCAGATCGATGCCGGTTTTCGGAGCGAGAGCCGCTTGCTTGCGCTCAAATTCTTCCATGTGTTCTCTTGGCGACCCACCAAGATCGTGCCATGCTCGGTCATTGTAGTCTGGAAGCTTCCTAACCTCTTCATGGAGGGAGAGCTGTTCCGCCACGCCGAGATTTTTGTGTATGAATTGTTTCTCTCTAAACGAAAGCGAGTTAAAATATCTCGCCTGCGCCGCAGGATCTCCCTTAAGTTTATTGTATTGATCTTGGCGCAGTTTCTGCTCTTTAGCCAGGCCTTCCACATGACCTTTGCCGGCCTGACCGAACGCCCCCGCGGTACCGCTCGCGCCGATGGCGGCCTGTATACCGCGAAGTCCGCGCGCGTCATAAGTTCCCTCTGTTATCTTGCCCATTGCTTTATCAAGACCGACGAAACGAGCAACCCCGCTTCGCTCAAGCCCGCGCTGAAACTTTTGTCCCGTTTCTGTCTCGCTCATACGCCGCATACCCCGACCGACGGTATTTTTCGCTGCCCAAGCTGCCCCCCCCAGCACCACCGTTCCGAATGCGCCCTTCCCCCATTTCTCTGCCATCTGGCCTGCCGCACCGGCAAAATTGCGGGCTGCTGCGAGTCCAGCGCCCAAAAGAACGAAGGCGACAACAAAGTTCATCATAGCTGCCACCGCGCCGAAGAGAATTCCCGCCGCTTGTCCCCCCGCGCTTGCGGATGACGATACTTGAATGAGACCTGCATTTATGAGCGGACTCTTGAGAAATGCAAAAGTCAGATAGAGGAAAAAGAGAAATACCGGCGCGACCAAGGACTGATTGATGAGCGCCGACTTCCACTTGCCCCAGAGGTTATTCGCGCCGGGGACGATAGATGCCACGACTGCAAGCGGCGAAAAAATCATCACAAGCCAGAGCGCCACCACGCGCCCCAGAAAGAGAAATGCCGCGGAGAGAAGCATGAAAAAACCGACAACATTGAGAATCGCGCCAAGGACAATGATCGCGAACGCCTTGGTGTGCTCATTTTTCATAGAGAACTCGTGCGCCCGAGTGGTTGTTTCTTGTATATTTACCTTAAGAAATCCGGCCGAAATGCTTCGCGCTTCAATCCCGTCGACTGTGACAAGCGGCGCCTCGCTCGTGCCGATATGGTTGTAGAATTCAAGGGCGACAATATTGGAAGCATCAATGACGAAGCGCGTAAGATACAAGCTGAAGTTGACGAAAAGCGCGGCGATGATAAGAGAGACAAGGAGCTGTTTCGTATTTGTAGACGCCGCTTGAACTATCGTCATGATGGCAATATAGAGAAGGACGAAAATGAAGGCCGTATTGGCAAGGTCGCGCACAATAATCCAGCCGAAATCCACGAACTCGGTATTTCGGATGAATGTACTGGAAAGGGCCATAGCCATGAAACCGTCCAGAAAGAATCCGCCGAAACTAAAGAAGATTTCAGACGCGCCGTAGACGACTTTATAAGTGAGAGAAACAATACATGCGTCAAGTGCTAAAAGCCCGCAACCGAAGTCAACCTGCTGCATCGTCGCCTTGGTGTTTGACCCGTCTGTCGCAACCGACCCAGTTACCGCGCCTTGTGCAAGCGCCTCGTGTGCCAAGGGCCCGAAAGAAAAAAGCAAAAACAAAAAGAATACCGCGAGAATTTGAAATGGTTTGGAGGAAAGAAACATTGTGGTAAGAATATATTTTGCCGCGCCGAAACTGTCGGATCCTACGGCGCCGACTCGCTGTCTCTATTTGGTGTGTAAGGATTTGAGAGATCCCCTCCTTGGTGGCACCAACGATCTTCCTCGTCCGCCTCGCCGTCTCCGTCATTGTCAGCCCCATCGTTGCATGCGGGATTGGTTTTCTCCTCGCCGTTCGGATTGTCAGGGTTTCCGGGACTGTTATCACCACTAAACCCCCCGGGCCTATACGAGGTAATATCATTCGGGTTGCCGTTCGCGTGGCAGTTCGCATCATCTTGATCAGTTCCCCCGACGCCGTCGTTGTTCGTGCCGTCATTGCACTCGCTGTCAAATTCACTTTCGCTGTTTCTGTTTGGAACGTACGAACCAAGAATCTTGTTCCCGCCGCCTGACCAGCATCCAGCATCGTTTTGGTCCGCCTCGCCGTCCCCGTCATCATCAATTCCATTGCTACACTGCGGAAACGTGGGAAGACCGGGCGTGCCGCCATAGCCGTAGTCTTTCTCTTCAACCCCGGAAAGGAAATAGAGTCCTTGGTTGATAAGCTGGTCTATAAGCGCGTCAATTATTGCTATAATCGCCTCCTCAAGCTCGTCCGCTTGAATCAAACTGTCTTTGCTCGTATTGAGTCCGGATGTCATCTGATTGGCCAGCACCTGCCCGGGCGTTCTGCGCTCCCTCTCAATACACGGCGGCTCTTCCTCGACGAAGTTCGTTCGCGGACCATACTTAACGCATTCCGAGAAAGAGAGAAAGCCCGTACCCTCAAGAAGATCGTTGGTCACGTTCCCCACCTTCTCGGCGATCATGTCCGAGAGGTGTCCAAGGGCATAGTCCACGATGCCGTATGGGTTGTTCGCATAGTAGCTTATGGAGATATAACATTCCCATGAGGTAATAGCGGGACATGCGCTGAAATCGTTAAGGTAGTCGTTATAGTAGACCATCCCTCCCGGGAAGGTTGATTGAAGGCCCTCTTCAAAACCAGCGTAAATACTTCCCCCTATCGCCTGCACAATGGCGGCCTTAAACCACGGGTATAACTCCTCGTCGGAAAGCGCCATAATAATTCCTATAAGAAAGGCGACGTTTTCGTCCACTACGACTGAGAGGAGCACGGACTTATCCAGTATCCACGCCGGTTCTCCTTGGAAGCCGGAATTAATCCACTGGACCAAAGAATGCGTGATAGAACGCAGCACCACCTTGTTCAGAAACCACGAAATGCCGTCTAGAATGTATTCTTTGGTAACGAGAGCTGTTATTCCTCCGGCAGTAACCGCCGAATACACCTCCATGGCGGCCTCCCAGACTTTTTCCACGGCCCACTTTAAGTCGTCCCACCACTGATTAGTGCAGTTCGAACAAATAAAAGCCCAAGCCTCTGTTTCTTTGGGTTGCGCGAGGAAGACGGGGACAGCGGTGCTGATTAAAACCGTGAACGCAAAAAAGAATGACACCAGCTGTTTTGCGAGTAGGTTTTGTACAAAAAGTCCGTTCATGGCCGTAGAATTACCGGAGGCATCTTCCCGTCCAATTTCGCGTCGACAGGAATACCCGCTGATTTATATATATTAGTAAGCTCATTCCTTTGAAGCTCATTTAAGGGGAGGAAAATCGCCCCAGGATCACCTGCTTCAAAAGTAATATTATTTTTTACAAAAAGGTCATTCATCTCATTTAATGAAGCGCCAAGAATGCCCAGAACCTCCGAAAGGCGCTTAAGTCCCGCCGCCGCGGCAAAAGGATCTTGAAATATTCCACGCATAGAGCGAAGGAAATCATGGAAACCACTCAATCCGTTCAATAAATTCAAATGAATTATCACCGTCGGTTTCGGCACTGAAACCAAAAGCAGATCTGAAATAACGGCATCGTAGAAGGCAATATAAGGATCAAGCTCTGCGAGCAACTCGTCGCTGTTGGTAGAGAGCGCCTTGTAGATGATAAGAAGTACTGGCGCTGCCCCCACCCCGACAGGGCTGTTCTTTTGTACAACACTTCCCGCCTCATTCCCATACGCTCGGATCGCCTCGCGTGACGTTTCTTCACTTGTATGAATATTGGAGATGGTATATGTGTTGGTGCGAACAACTTTGTTCGAATACACAGCTACCTCCTTCTCCGCAATGGAAGAGAGAGTGGAGCTCGCTGTTTTTCCAGGAAAACCTTGCCCCTTCCGCGATGCAATCTCCGCCACAAACATAGTCTGAAAAACACGCTCTATTTCCGCGCCCGCTTCTTCTTCTTTCGCTAAGGACTCTTCTTTTTGTTCTTCTGAAAGAAAGTCGCTCGGACCCTTCACTGTCGGGTTTCTTCCCGCCCTCGCCTCCTCGCCGTCTTCCGTGCCGTCGCCGTCCGTATCTTTCTTATTCGGATCAGCGCCGGTAAGGAGCTCTTCCCAGTCTTTCAGCCCATCCATGTCTGTATCTATAGTCAGGCGTTCAAGTATATCCGTTTTCTTGGCCGCTCCGGCAACATTTCTCTCCCCGCCCTCCCCGCTCCCCGCTTTTTGGTTGTAAAAGAACGCGCCCGCCCCAGCAAGAACAAGAATAATAAAGACAATCAAGAATTTCTTCGTAGGAAGGTATGATTTTAGTTGGGCAGGATCTTGCATAGGAAAAGTGCCACAAGCGCTCTTTATACAATTAAGTATACCAGAAAAATACAAGACCAAACACGACCCCATGTGGATAAAAACTTTTCCTTTTTTTCAAAATATGGTATTCTTGCAACCAAGAAGATGCTTCACAAAAAAAACATCAGAAATATTTTTACAGAACTCGTACTGGTTTGGACACTCCTTTTCCCCACAGTACTGTTTTCACAAACACTCAATGCCAGCTCCACGGAAGCGGAGCAATATGCCTACTTCGCCTCCACTTCTGCGGCTGCGAAAGCCGAAGCGGAGCAGCTACGGCTACGGTTTTTCCATGATATTGATGTCAATGTGGACACGACTATCCACAAAATGCTCGACCCTTATCGTGGAATCATTACAAATAAAGATCTTGACGCAATTTTAAGGAGGCACGAGAGAGAAGCCCTGACAGCAAACCAATCTCTTGAAACAGCGATTCCATACCCAGTTGCGGTCAGAACACCGTTGCCGGTGCCCAGTTTCGTGTTTTCGCGTAACCTAAAACAGGGCGACACAGGAAGAGACATCTTGATGCTTCAGCGTGTGTTAAATTCTGACCCGCAAACTCGTTTGGCGAGCGCAGGCCCCGGATCTCCCGGACAGGAAACAACATTTTTCGGCACACGAACCATGCTTGCTGTCACAGCATTTCAAAACAAACACTGGAAAGAAATACTTGCTCCAGCCGGGCTTAATATAGGAAGCGGCTTCGTTGGAGAACACACGCGAGCGAAACTCAACACAGCTCTTTTATCGGGGGTATTGCCAAATCTTTCACAGTAGTGTATAATGAAAATTGGTAAAAAGTAAGTTTTGTAACCCGAATTTTCCCCCACAGGGGGCGAGGATGTAGAAAATGAACACAAGAAAAACTGGCGTGCTTTTAGTCATTTTTTTCTTGACCGGTTGCGCTACTTCTGGTCCGACATCTGGACTGATCTGTGTTGGTTCGATGGCCGCATCTGTTCTCCCGCTTGTTGGGGGTCCGATAGCTCTCGCTGGGCTCAAGTCCTGCGGAATGGTGGATGGCGGCCGTGGGCGTGGAGAAAGTAGTAGTGATAACGACGTTCCGCCCAACGTTTTTTGTTCCGGGGGACACCCGGCAACCGCAGTTGAAGGCCACCTAAAAGAGATCGGGGTGAAACTTTCTTGTGCCAGGAAGGAAATTTCCTTCCTGGCAAAATGCGCCATCAAGGACGTCTACCCC
>CAZRNX010000005.1:0-17010 GCA_964601555.1 uncultured Candidatus Saccharibacteria bacterium
TAATATACCAACCCCTTTACAATTCACTCTTTGATCAATCGCTGTCTTTGAGGGAGCAGCGAATGAAGAGGAGGCAGCCGTTGACTGTACTCTGCAAGTTATGCCTGCTTCCCAAAAGCGCCCTTTCGAAGTCTTCTTTCAAAAGTGTGGAGAGAATTTCCCCTTCTTCTGTCTGCTGCTGTAAATCTCCCTCTAGCACGAAGACCTCCTCTCCGCCATTATGAACGTGCGCCGGCCACTGTGCGCCGGGTTCCATATAGACAAGCATTGTTGCTTGACTTTCCTTTCTGTTTACATGTAACGGACATACTCGAATTCCTGGCCCGCACATCTCATATTTTCGTAAAGCAGCAAAGTCTATAGAGATCGGCTCGACCTGATTTGTGTCTTGCCAATCCTTCCAAGGACGTGTGTAACCTGTAACCATGTTTCTAATCTCCGTTTGGGAAATTGTTGAATTGATGCGCACAGTACCGCAATACTGTTGAAAGAATACCGTTTAAGAATAATTTGTCAACTTTCACACGCCACTTCTGGAGAGCAGCGTCTTAATGGTGAATAATGCGATCTTAATGTCGAGGAGAAATGAGTGCCGCTTGATGTAGTAGAGGTCGTATGAGAGCTTCTCTTTCGTCTCATCGTATCCCACCTCGAACTTCGGCGGCTTCTCCATATGTATCTGCGCCCACCCAGAGAGTCCCGGCTTGATTAAATGCCGCAAGTTGTAATACGGAATTTTTTCTTCATAGAGTTTCGCAAGATACGGCAGTTCGGGTCGAGGACCGATAAGAGAGAGATCCCCCCTCAGCACGTTAAAAAGCTGGGGCAATTCATCAATTCGGGATTTGCGAAAAAAGTTCCCAACGCGAGTGATCTCTTCTTGCCCATTTTGTTTCATTGTCCGGAATTTATATATGCGCATCTTCCTATTCCCCTTCCCCACTCGCTCCTGCGTGATGAATACTGGACCCCCGTCATTGAGTTTAATGGCTGTATACACAAACGGAAAGAGAACGAGAGAGAAAGCGCCGAGAAGAGAAGAAACGGCAATATCCATGCCGCGCTTGAGCGCATCGTACGTTTTCCGCGAATTTCCGGAGATATTCTTCAGCACCCAGGTATGCCCGAGAGTTCCCACCGGCACGCGATCGAAAATATCTTCGTAGACAGTGTTCGCATCAAGGAAACGCATTCCGGAAAAGAGGAGGTTGTAGAAATGCGGAAGAAGAGAATCTATTTTCTCATTCCCAAAATCAAGAATGATGACGGATATTTTCTCTTCATATACTTTCTCCAAGATGTCCTGCTCGAAGTTAACGCCCGGAAGCTTATCCGGGTTAATGGAGAAAATTATCGTGAACGGGTATCGCGCATTTCCGCGCACTTCGCGAAGAAGTGCCTCTTTCTCTTCCCCCGTGCCGATGAGTATCGCACGAGCACGGCGGCGGAAACCGAGGCGAGGTACCGCCTTCGTTCGCCAAAGAAGAACGAAGAGAAACGAGAGGATGACAGCGAGAATGAGAATAGTTTTCGGCGCGATGGTAAAAAACGGAATAAGATAGAAGAAGAGCGCCGCAAGCCCTGCATTGGCGAACTGCGCGCGCAAAAGAAGCGATGGCAGACGCGCCTTAAAGTAGAGTGTGTGTTTGCCGTAGAGCCCGGAAATATAGAAGACGGCGATCCACGCCGCGAAGAGAAAAGAGAAGGGGTAGACGTGTTCAAAAAAGAGTTCCATACTCGGCATCTCAAGGGAACGCAGGAAAAGTGCAAGCCATAAGGCCGCAACCAGGCATACAACGTCGCCCAAGAGCAGGACAAAATATTCGCGTTTTGGGGTGAGAGACATGGGGAAAGTAACTATAAGTATGAAGTATAAGTATACAGTATGGCAAGAGTTGCTCATACCGCACCCTATTGTTACCATAATTCATATGCAAGAACAACTTGGGCGGAAGAATAATGAGAAGAAAAAGCTTCTTTATTGCATTACCAAGTCCAACTGGGGCGGGGCGCAGAAGTACGTATATGAGCTTGCTGTGCATTTTGCGCAGTCCGGCGGATATGATGTGGCGGTAGCATTAGGTGGAGAAGGGGTACTGAAAGAGCGGCTCCTTGAAGCCGGAATTCGCGTTATCCCGATCCACGGATTGGAACGAGATGTGGGCTTGAACGAGTTTGCGGTGTTTTCGCGTTTGTACAAAATTTTCAAAACAGAGCGCCCTAATATCGTGCATTTGAACAGTTCGAAAATCGGTGGGATAGGGACGCTTGCCGGAAGGGCCGCTAAAGTTCCTAGAATAATTTTTACCGCGCACGGCTGGGCGTTCCAAGAAGAATGGCGTTCGAGCTTGGCGCAAAAGTTAATTTGGTTCTTTTCGTTTTTCACTGTCGTGTTTTCGCATAAGATTATCGTAATTTCCAAAGCGCAATATCGACAGACACCGAAACTTTTTTTCCTGGGCAATAAGATCACCACAATCACAAACGGCATCGTCCCTCCCTGTCTTCTTGAACGCGAGACCACGCGTCGGGCTCTGAGGAACTTCTCACTGGGGGAACGGAAGCCTTTATGGGTTGGTACGATTGGCGAACTGCACAAAAACAAAGGACACGAATATGCAATTGAAGCCGTGCGAATGGTTGTAGAAGGAAACACTGATGTGATTTTTGTTATCATCGGCGAAGGCGAAGAGTGTGAGAATCTCGAGAAGCTTATTGTACAAAAAGAGCTTGGGGGGCATGTTTTCCTTTTAGGAAGCAGAAACAACGCCGCAGAACTCCTTCACGCATTCGATCTCTTCCTCTTCCCGTCTCTCAAAGAGGGGCATCCCTACGCGGTTCTTGAAGCCGGGGCAGCCGGCCTTCCGGTTATCGCATCCGGTGTTGGCGGCATACCCGACATCATCACAGATATGGAGAATGGCATACTTGTACGTCCGAAGACTCCGGGGGAAATCGTCCGTGCCATCAATTATCTTTTCGACCATCCGGGCGCAGCAGAGAAATTCGGAAAGAAGCTCAAGCAGAAAGTGGCAAAATCCTTTTCATTCGCAAAGATGGCAAAGGAAACTGAGAGAGTGTATAAAGAAGCTTAACTGAACCGCTTATTCTCCCGCGACTTGAAGGAATTCGTTCTTCGCGTCGTCGCGGTGGGCGGCCCTTGAATAGCGACGCATTCCCATAAGGATGCCGAGCCCCGCAAATTCAGTCAGAAGATGCGTCCCGCCGTAGCTTGTAAATGGCAGTGTAACGCCGGTAATGGGAAGGAGCCCAATATTCATGCCGACATTGACGATAAAGTGAGACATGAGATACACGGCGAGTCCCACGCCAAAAAGCGTTTCGAAGTTCGTTTCCCCTGCCATCGCGTTTGCGAGAATGCGCCACATGATAATGCCAAAAAAGAGGAAAAATAGAAGTACGCCGATGAAGCCCCACTCTTCCGCATATGCCGCGAATATGAAGTCGGTCTGATATTCCGGAAGGAAATTGAGCCGCGACTGCGTTCCGTGTCCGAGACCCTTGCCAAGGAGTTCGCCGGAACCGACCGCGACTGTCGACTGAAATGCATTATACCCCGCACCTCGCACGTCTGCGAGGGGGTGAAGGAATGCGGTTATGCGGTTCTGTTGATATTCTTCAAAGACAAAGTTCCAGAGCGCAAAAAAAGAAACTGCCGCAGTGGCGAAAACAATCGCTAGGTGTTTCTTTGAAATGCCTGAGACAAGCACCATGCCGAACCATATGAAGAGAAGGATCATTGCGGATCCGAAATCCGGCTGAAGCGCCACGAGCAGAAATGGAATAAAGACATAAAAACCCGAAAGAAGAATGTGGCGAATATTGGCAATCTCAATATGCCTTCTGGAAAAATATTTTGCAAGAAGAAGAATGGCGATGAGCTTCATCGGATCTGCCGGTTCAAATGCGAAGGACCCCACCTTAAACCAGCTCTGCGCGCCGTGAGAAGTGTGCCCGACTACAAAAAGCAAAAGAAGGAGAACCGAACCAAAAAGGTACACCGCCATAATCGCAGAGGTTCGCCGCAGGAAGCGAAAGTCAAGCGCTGAAAAAAGGAAAAAAACAAAAACGGCAACACCGACGGAGAAAAGCTGTTTTGTGAAAAAAGGGTCGTCGCCTTGGAACGAATTCATCGTAATAAGCCCCGCAAGGAGAAGCGGCATGGTAGACGCGAAGAGCGCCCAGTCTATCCGAGGGGGGTGAAAGAGATTCATTTCGTAATTCAAAACTAGAACGTAAACTCAAGCAGGTTGATCCGTGGAATAATCTCGGTATTTACTATATCTTGAAGCGAGAGTTTCGGCCAGGTGAAGACGACCTCGCGCGAGGATTCGCTCGGAAGAAGATCCACTTTTGTCGCGGAGACGGCGATGGCATTCCCTTGCGCGTCATAGAGTATGGCAATAGCGTCTATGTCGGCAATGGGAACAATCGTCCCATTCTCAAGGTTCGCGAAGAGGCGCGTGTTCTGTTCGTCGTTTGAAAGTTTCTGGTCGCGGACGAAAATGGGCGGCCTCTGTATGTTTTCCGTTCGCTTCCATTCTGAGAATGAAAGAAACTCAAAGAATGTCCGGCGTGGAACACGCTCTCCGGTTGAAATTCGCGGCTCGAAAATGGCGAGCCGCTCTCCCGGACCAATGAAAGTGCGCCCTTTGCGCTCGGCGATGATGATGTTATTTGCATCGTAAAGGCGGAAGCTGTAGAGCGCTTCCTCTACGCCAAGGTTGGTGTTTTCATTTTCCACATACGCGACGACGTTATAAATTCCGCGCGTAACGGGGAATGCCCTGCTCCAGAGAAGAATGGGCGGCTTGATGGTCTCCATACAGACTATCTGGCATATGCCGCCGCAGTCAACACCCTCTTCTTCGCCATTCTCTTTCCCGTCAAAACATGTCGGATCTTTGGTGAAATACGGTATCATAAATACGCCCGCAATTGCGAGAATAATAAGGAACCAAACGATTCCAAAGTAAAGTCTTCTCTTTTGCGACCAATCAAGAGCCATGAGAATAGTGTAACATACTTCCAGAACGTGCGTGTTGGATGTAGTTCTAACTTCAATACTTTGTCCTGGCGGCTCCCTACTCTTCCCTTTGCAGAGTACCATCGGGACTACGGGGCTTAACTTCCGAGTTCGGAATGGGATCGGGTGTGACCCCCGCGTCAAGCCACCAAGACAAAATATTGAAGAAAAATAATCGTGACGGGCAGCTCATTGCCACCCGCCACAATTTGAACAAAAAAATCAAACATCCGGGTCGTCTTTCTTGGGAAATATTCCGAGACGATCCGCTATCTTTGACACAAGCGCAACGATAACTACCAAAAGAAAAGTTTGAATCAGCTCTAACATTTATCACCTCGTCTTCGCTCCTGCCACGACTTTACCACACACCCAAAAATGCACACAATAAAGAACACCAACGCACCCAGGCCGATGAGCTTCGCCTGCGACAAACTTTCTAACCAACTATCGACGTGCAGTACGTCATTCACAAGTAACAGCGCTGCACCAACGACGGCGATGAGAGCAATCTTCAATACAGCACTTTCTTCAGAGATGCGTATCGACATTTTGTTTCCTCTTTTATGTTCGCAAACAACTTGCGGACTTCGTTGAAAAGTCAGTCCAAAAACTCCTCAACGAAATTCGCAAGTTTATTTTAAGCAGGTAATTTTTTACCAGTAACCAGTCACGAGTGACCAGTTACCAGATTCGTGGTTTTCAACTTTCCTAATAGGAATCGGGGAATTAGTACTTCTTGGCTGAACGCATTGCTGCGCGTACACCTAAAGCCTATCACGTAGTCATCTTCTACGGCCCTCAAACGATTCTTAATCTTGAAGGCGGTTTCCCTCTTAGATGCTTTCAGAGGTTATCCGTTCCCGACATAGCTACGGGGCGATGCACTTGGCAGTACAGCCCCCAGACCAGAGGTCAGTTCACTTCGGTCCTCTCGTCACGATTCTCCCCTATTTCTAGGAGCGCAGACTATATCTTCATCCATCCGTAAATACGGCGAGGATGGCGGCGTATTATCTGTCTGTGCCTGTCCCGCGTATTGGGGGACTTTCCGGCAGCAAATAAATCTCATTCGGGATTATTTTTATAGGCCCGAATTCAGTCGTTACGGGGTCAAACCTAAAATTGCAAAGAGTTCGCTCTTGGTTTTCTTTTTGCATTATTAAGATCAATTCCACCAATCGCTTCAAGCTCTCATCGTCTAGCGTTTTGAATGTGCCGCGAGAGAGTACCTCGCAAGCTTTGCGAAGCGTTTCCGCTTGGACTTTCTTGAATCGGATATACGGCAACAGAAGTGCGAGAATATCCCTCACCTGCTCGTAGCCATTTATGCGAAGTTACGCTAGATCAATTTTATTTGCAATTGTAGATCGACTTCCCACGGTATTGTCTTTTATATTTTCTGGTCCTCAAGCTGATTATACCACATTCGAGCGGGACCGAATGTCGAATGTTTCCCACAGAACCAAAAATATAGTTAAGATTTCACCGTTATTAGCCGCTTTGTCATCACGGATTTCTCCGCGAAGTAGCAATATTTTACTAGAAGTGAATCTTCTCAAGAATCAACGCCTGCAGTAGATAGGAGACCAACCTGTCTCACGACGGTCTGAACCCAGCTCGCGTAACACTTTAAATGGCGAACAGCCATACCCTTGGGAGCTCACTGTATGTTTTCCCGCATTCCTGCGGGTATCAGACTATTCCATCACCATGTTCGCTCTCGTCGCCGAAAGGAACGTAGGTGCGAGCCGTATTATAGAGTCCTTATAGTCTATGGAGGAACTCAATCTCACATTTCTTCCAAAAAAGAAACGATCAGTCGTTAGAGGAGGTATTGCCTTGGATCATTGCTGTAAAATTTTTGCGCCGATTTTTGGATCGGACGTTAAATAGCGACAATGCATCCGCAAGATGGGCAACCTTATACAAATCCCTCTGCGTTTTGATTTGTGTTTTGATAATTCGAATCGACATCTCCGCTTGCCTCTTTTTCACTTTCATGTACGGAAGAAGCAGAGTAAGAATTTGCACGGCCACTTGTTGATCTCTTATGATCCACTCGTGCGTCGTGTGATTCTTTCTTATATACCCGATTTTATAGGATTGATGAAACCATTTTATGACTTCATCGCCTTTTTGGGTAATTTTTACTGTCACTCGAACTCTCCAACCGAATTTCTTTTCGCCATGTTTTTCGATGGTCGCCATGATGGCTCCATCGGCGTCAAGAAATCCGGCAGTGTATGCCCTATTTGCTACAGACAATCCCTTTCCTACGGCGTTAGCTTTCATGTGTGTATTGTATCTGGGACCTTCCAGATAAACAAGATACGCATAGATGAGCCTTCACCGTTTTGAGCTCGTTTATTACTCCGCCGTTTCCAACGGAGAGAGAAGTTATGTTTTCTCCACCCCCGGGATGTGTTGAGCCGACATCGAGGTGCCGAACTCCGCCGTCGATATGAACTCTTGGGCGGAACTAGCCTGTTATCCCCAGAGTAGCTTTTATCCGTTAATCTTCCACCGCATCTAATGCGTATGGTCGGTTCACTTAGCCCCGCTTTCGCGGCTGCTCGGGATGCACCCCTTGCAGTGAAGCCGGCTTATGCCTATGCACTATCGGCACGGTTTCCATTCGCGCCTAGCCGACCTTTGGACTCCTCCGTTACTTTTTAGGAGGATAGCGCCCCACTAAAACTGCCCACCAGATACTGTCTCCGACCGGTTTTGCCGGCCGGGTTAGAATATGCCTCCGAACAGAGCGGTATTTCACTGACGGATCCATCGCATCCGAGAACACGACTTCAAATCCTCCCGCCTATGCTACGCAGTTAAAAAACATACTCAATACCAAGTTGCAGTAAAGCTTCTGGGGTCTTTTCGTCTAACTGCAGGTAACCGGCATCTTCACCGGTATTGTATTTTCACCGAGCGAGTCTCCGAGACAGTTCCCCAGTCATTACGCCATTCGTGCACGTCTGAACTTACCAGACAAGGAATTGCGCTACCTTAGGACGATTATAGTTATCGCCGACATTCACCAGGGCTTATATCAGCCAGCCCTCCTCCGCTCTTTGCAAGCAAAGAGCTTCGGAGGACAAGCCCGCTCTCAGTTCGAGGGAACTTGTCCTACGTAGCTTTTTGTTTACAAAAAGCGAAGTAGGACCACCGATATTTGACCTTCTGGCATTGGTCAGGCGTCACCCCCTATACTTCCTCTTGCGAGTTCGCAGGGAGCTGTGTTTTTGGTAAACAGTTGCCAGGGATACTTTCGCTGCGGCCATCCTAGTAACTGGTAACTAGTTACTAGTTACTAGTAATTGCAAACCATGATATGTGATTCAACAACTACCAGTTACTAGTTACCAGTGACCAGTCACCAGAATGGCAGGCCTTATTGCGAACTTACGGCCGCTTTTTTGCCGAGTTCCTTGGAGACCTCTCACTCGTTCGCCTTGGTCTTCTCGACCCTACCACCTGTGTCGGTTTGCGGTACGGATCCCATGCATTTGACCTTAGAAGTTTTTCTCGGAAGCTTGCTTTGTCTCATCCACCGCGATTGCTCGCAGTGTTTTCGCTTCGCTTGAATTCCTCATCAAAGAGAGTTTCCCGGATTTGCCAAAGAAACATTCTCACGACACGAACACAAATCCAATAACATGCGAGACATACTAAACTTCGTCACTCCATCGAAATGCACGGAAGTGCGGGAATATTAACCCGCTGTCCATCGCTTGCGGCTTTCGCCATCAGCTTAGGCCCGACTAACCCTGGGCCGATTATCGTCGCCCAGGAAACCTTGGTATTTCGGCGGCAAAGGATTTCACTTTGCTTGCGGTTACTTGTGCCAACATTCTTTCTTCCACACGCTTCACCATTGCGTCGCCGCATGGCTTCACTGCAGAGTGGAATATTCTCCTACCAATCTGGTAACTGGTCACTGGTGACTAGTTACTGGTACTTACGTGTTGAATTAGGCGCAAAAGCTGTTTGCCACAGATGATGTAATCGTCCTTCAGTTGTGTATACAGTTCTTCTTTCAGAAGTCCCGTATCTTTCATGAATTCAAGATTGAATAACACTTCATCATTTGATCCCAGAGCATATCTCAAGAAATTAGTTTTTTCTTTTGATGTCTGCCTTCGCGACAAACCCTCCACGATGTTGGAAGGAATGGATCGCGATGCACGCCGTATCTGATCTCCCAAATCATAATGCAATTCTCTCGGAAGCGAGAAAGAGAATTTATGAATTTGGAGAGCAAGGCCATATGCTCTTTTGTATACATCCAAGTCTTTTGCATTCGCCATAATTTTTTACTTTACACTGCCAGTTACTAGTTACAAGTGACCAGTTACCAGATTCCTCAATTTCGGTATTCTACTTGAGCCCCGATTATCTTCGGTGCAAATTCTCTTAATGAGTGAGCTGTTACGCTTTCTTTAAAGGATGGCTGCTTCTAAGCCAACCTCCTCACTGTCGGAGAAAATTCACCTCCTTACTTGCACTGAGTAGAAATTTAGGGACCTTAATTTGAGATCCGGGCTGTTTCCCTTTTGACTGCTGGAGCTTCGCCCCCAGAGTCTAACTGCCGAGCTCTTATCTCTGGTATTCGGAGTTTGATTGGTCTCACGAGCTTGCGCCCTGTTGAGACCATCCAGTGCTCTACCCCCAGAGGGAACACTCGACGCTAGCCCAAAAGCTATTTCGGAGAAAACCAGCTATTACCAGATTCGATTAGCTTTTCACTCCTTACCACAAGTCATCCGAAGGCGTTGAACGACCTACCGGTTCGGGCCTCCGACAACCTTTCGGTTGCCTTCACCCTGCTCATGGCAAGCTCATCTGGCTTCGGGTCTTTGACGTACGACTTCCCTACCCAAGCTGGTAGCTGGTTTCTGGTAACTAGTCACTGGTATTTCTACCAGTTACCAGCTACTAGGTACTAGCGACCAGTTTGGGTAGGTACGCGCTTTTAACACTCGCTTTCGCTGTGGCTCCGGGCTTTGAAGGCCCTTAGCCAGCCGCACGCCAAAACTCGTTGGCTCATTCTTCAATAGGCACGCGGTCACTGGTGACTAGTAACTGGTCACTAGTGACTAGTAATTGCAAACCACGAACGTGATTCAAAACTACCAGTTACTAGTTACCAGTGACCAGTCACCAGCTCCCACTCCTTGTAAGCATACGGTTTCAGGATCTATTTCACTCCCCTTCCGGGGTTCTTTTCACCTTTCCCTCACGGTACTTGTTCACTATCGATCTCTAAGAGTATTTAGCCTTGGCGGTTAGTTCCGCCAGATTCCAGCAGGCTATTCGTGTCCTGCTGTACTCAGGAATAAGAGCTGAAAAGATATTTGTTTTTCGCCTACGGGATTGTTACCCTCTGTGGTGCCGCTTTCCAGCAGCTTCGGCTAAACAAACATTTTGTAACTTTTTAAGATTTAACTTACGCTCTTACCCTACTACCCCCTCCTTCGCTCGCTACTTCGTAGCAAGCTTCGGAGGGCAAGCCTCGTATTATGGGGCTTGTCCTCCGTAGCTCTTTGCGAAGCAATGAGCGAAGGAGGGTTTGGGCTTCTCCCTTTTCGCTCGCCGCTACTCAGGGAATGCATATTTGTTTATTTTCCACCTGGTACTGAAATGTTTTACTTCCCAGGGTATGCTCTGGTAACTGGTCACTAGTAACTAGTAACTAGTAGAGAGTGTCCCTACCAGTCACAAGTGACCAGTGACCAGTTACCAGCCGCGCGAGGTTATCGCGCGAGGTTTCCCCATTCGGAGATCTCCGGATCAAAGGTTGCTAGGCACCTCCCCGAAGCGTATCGCCGCCTGCCGCGTCCTTCATCGCCTCTTAGAGTCAAGGCATCCACCGTATGCTCTTAACTTCCTATTAGGAAAGTTAAAAACCACTTGTTCTGGTGGCTAGTTTCTAGTTTCTGGTGGCTAGTCGCAAACCGCTTTGCGTTTCCACCAGTAACCAGTTTCTTGTAACCAGCTACCAGATATTTACCTGCTATTTACCCTCCATAGCTTTATGCGTAGGAGGGCTTCTGCCTCTCGCCCGCGAAAAGACCCGAAAGTCTAATGGCAAGGGCAGGATTGATTTGTCAAACAACAGTCATTTCGAATCGTCCTGAATCTCAAAAGAAAAATCGCCGTACAAGGCGACCGGAAAGCTATTGGAGCTTTTAGTGCGCCTTCATATGGGAATCGTAGAATTAAGCATAATCAGTAATTCTCCTATGCTATACGAACGCGGTTTTTTTGTCAATTTTTCGTTATCCACAAAGATTATCAAGGTTAAACCTTGATAATCTTACAGCCCGCCGGCGAATTGCCCGATCAAGATGCCCGCAAGGATGGCGAGGCCGCCGACGAGGAGCATTCTCATTGCGCTTTTGAGAATATTCTGGCGGGAGATTTTCGCGCTCCCAATTCCCAATAGTGCAAGAGTTACGAGAGAAAAGATGATGGAATATTGAAATGCACTGCTTGAGTTTTCTGAAAAAATATACGGCGCGAGGGGGATTAGCCCCGAGATAAGATACGAAACGAACATCACGATCCCGTCCACCAGAGACCTGTGAAATGGTTTTTTCTCGTGGAGATATTCTTCGGCAGAATATTCCGACAAAAAGCTCCCCACCGCCATAGAGAACGCTTCTACAAAAATGAGAATAACTCCCGTAAGAAAGATTGTGTGTATTTCTATTTCTGCAATGGCAAGGCCCGAAAGAAGGCCAACGGTAGATACGAGGCTATCTTCCACGCCGAAGACAAAATTGCGCAAGTACGATGCTTCCGCCGGATTGTGATGATGAAGAAACTTTCTCATTCGTTTATTGTATTATATTTTTGCTCTTTTCACGCTCATTCTTTTTTTACCAGCCTTTCCGCAAGCGAGTGGACATCCCCGGCACCCATCACGAGAACCAGGTCAAATGACTCCATGATATCGTGAACCCTTGCGTACGCCTCGTCGAGAGTTTTCACATAGCTTGCCGGAGGATTGTGGGAATCTTTCTTCATTTCTGCAATAAGGTCAAGGGAGCTTATGGGGTTCGCGCCTTCATCTCTACCGGCAACATCAAAGATTTCACAGAGGAGCACGTAGTCCGCCCCTCCAAACGCATGGGAGAATTCGGTGAGAAGTTTCTTGGTCCGATCCTTCTGGTGCGGCTGGAATACGGCGAGAATTTTTTTGCCCGGATAGAGCTCTCGCGCCGCTTGAAGAGTCCCCGACACTGCCGTGGGATGATGCGCGTAGTCTGAAATAATAATCTTCTTTTCTATCGCGCCCATGTTCTGGAACCGCCTCCAGGTGCCGGTGAATTGCGAAAGTGCCGTACGAATATTCTCTCCCGAGACTCGAAGTGCAAGCGCCGCCGCAGTTCCCGCAAGCGCATTATACATATTGAACCGCCCGGGTACGGGAAGTGAGAATATACCAAGGTTCTCTCCCTGCCAGAGCAAAGAGAATCGCTGGTTTCCAGACACATACGAAATGTCATGCGCCATAAGATCCGTCTTCGCATTCAAAGAGTACCCAACGCGCTTGACTTCCGGCGAAGCATTGTCCGCAACGCGCACTGTGTTCGCATCATCGGCATTGTACACAAGCGTGTCTTCTCCGGAAAGTTTTTTTACAAATTCCGTAAAAGCGGATTCTATATCGGCAAGATCCTGATAGTAGTCAAGATGATCCGCTTCAATGTTGGTAAGTACGATCATGCGGGGACTAAGAGCGAGCATATGTCTTCTATACTCGTCCCCTTCGACAAGAAAAATTTTTTCTCCTGCTGACCCCTTCTGGGCTTCACCCATCTCCCCCGAGGTATCGGGAGAGGACACCCGTAAATTTTTATCCCATCCAGGCACTTTGCCCCCGACGATAACAAGCGGATTAAGGTTGGCCGCTTCAAGAATTTTCCCGAGCATCGCGGTTGTTGTCGTCTTTCCGTTTGTTCCCGACACGGCGATGCCGTAATAACCGTCTTTCATGAGAGATCCGACAGCGTGCGCATAATCAAACATCGGGATTCCCCGCCGCTTCGCTTCCAGAATTTCGGGATTGTCTGGCAAGAGCGTATCGGAATACACAACGGTTTCAACTTCCGGTTCAATATGTTCTGCATCGTGCCCGATAAAAATTTCCGCGCCCCTCTTTTCAAGTTCTGCTTTGTCTGGAAAATCAGTGATATCCGAGCCGCTTATTTGCGCCCCCCGCGACAAAAAAAGCCTCGCGAGCGCCGATACTCCAATTCCGCCGATGCCGATGAAGTGTATTTTTTTTGTGTCTAAGAAATTCATTTTACGCCTTTTGTTCTTAGGCGCAGATTGCAGCAATCTCTTTTTTCGCTTCTAGAAGTTCCATGCTCCAAACTTCACCATCCGACTCAACAATGCCGAGCCATGCCTCTTTCGGAGCAAAAAAAGCGTGCAATTCCTTCTCCTCCGAAAGTTTTCCGACGAGCTTCCCGTCGTGCTCGCTTGTCGAATCATCAATTACGCCCGTAAAGACGAAACTCCTCCCGTCAACGAGAAACCTCTCTCCAACCGGAATCTTTTTGCCCTCAAAAACAAATTCGCTGTTCTTTATCAAAACTTCCTTGCCATCCTCCAACAGCACTTTTGTCGTTTTATGCTCTTTTGGCGGTGCCACTGTTTCGGATGACGACGTTTCCACGGCTTCTGTTTTCGGTTTCTCCACATGAAGCGGCCGCGGTACGCGAGGCGAGAGATAGCCGATCTCTTTCTGTGTCACCGGACGGGCAGTTCTTACGTTCGGCCCCTGATCCAAAAGATGGAAGTGGTTGAAAATAGCTTCTATCTTTTCCCTGTCCGCCGCATCTACCTGTTTGAGATATGTCTCAAGCTTGAATTTCACCCAGTCGGAAAAAGAATCGGTTTGGAAATTTTCGCCGCGCTTCTCTCGCCTCTCTCCAAACCCCCTCATCCAGCTTGCCACTTCTCCCAAAGTAATAGTCGAAGAAGAAAGAGTGAACGGAACTCCGCCGTCTTTCGTTATCTCTTCTTTTCCGGTAGCGCCATTTTCCTTAACGCGCAAGAGCAGTCCTGCTTTCGGTTCAAGCATTTCATTGCCGTATATGAAGCTGTTCTGGAGCGCTCGTATAGCTCCGGCAAGACGCCAGAGGGTTCCATGCCTTTCGTCCGCTTGATCCTCTATAAACATATCCTCTGCTACCACCACGCTCCCGTCATCAAGCGTTCTTCTTTCGTCCACTGGGGTTGTTCGTGTTTTGTAATATGGCGCAAGCTCCTTTTCCGCTACCTCAATGCGCTCATTCTTGTCAAAGAGAGCCGCGAGCATAAATTCGTACAGCTCCGGATTGTCCTTCGAAAATTCCGGATAGTCCACGGTGATTTGCGCAACCTCTCTTCTCATCGCGGGATCGAGTTCCTTCCTTCCGGAATACCTCCCGGGCGGATTCGTGGTCCATATAGATGCCGCCCCAGGAAGCATAGGATGTCCATAGAAGTCGTCTCCTTGTTTCTTTTGGCGGGTTTTTTTGAAAATAGAATACGACTTGTCGCCCATTCTTCCGGACTCGTCTACGCGGCAGATTCTTCCCGTCCTATACTTCGGCGTCGTTTCCCGAGAATCTTCGTACCCGGTAAATGCCTGCATAAGGGGGCCATAGGTGTCGTATGTCCCCGTTTTCGGATCATCGGATTGGTGTTTGATGAGATGAAATTCGCTTGTGTTGGATTCCCCTTCGATTTCCGTCGGGGGATAACCGGTAAGTTCGAGGGCGGCCGCATCGGCCTGATCGGATTTGCCGGTTCCTCCTTCGCCGATGAGAACCGGCCATCTTCCATTCTGAAGAGCCGCTATCGTCGCCTCATGTATTTCCTTTCTGGAAGGAAGCCACATAAATCCTTCGTCAAGTTCTCTATGATATTTTTTCAGAACCTCGTATTGGAAGTTCGCCGCGGCATCCGTATTCTCTTGTGTTTTCTCTAACCCCTCAAGATTTCTTAAATTTTCCCTCCGCGTTTCGAGGCGCCGGAGTTCTGCGGAGAGTCGGGAGAGTTTAGATCGTGCCGACAAAATTTTTCCCTCGCCATATATCTTCCCGAGGAAGACGTTCTGCTCAAGCTGTTTGTATTCGCGCTCCTTCTTGTCAAGCGACTCTCTCGTCTCATTCCACCGATTCCCAAGTTCCGAAAGACGATATATTTTCGCATCCACTCTTGATTCCCCGTAAATTTCCAAGAAGAGACTTCGTGCCTCATCGTCTTCAAAAAGCACTTTTATCTCGCATACAAGAGACGGATCCGCTCTTTCCGGCTCAAATGTTTCTCCCTTTTCCTGCGCTTCTTTCCTTCTCGCGCTTTCCGCCTGCTTATCAAACTGATACGCCATAAGCTTCTTGTGCAACTCTTCCGCTTTTTCTCTCGAGCCTATGGTGTTGTAATATTCGCGCATTTCTTTCTCTTCATCTTTGTCTGACACGCCCTCGTTTATTATTTTTGCTACATACCCTGAAATAAGCTGCGCTCTCCGCTCAGCTTCGGATCCCTCGGGAAGCGTTTGTTCTATGTTTTTCATAGTGATAGTATATTACACTTTCTCAAATTTGTGAAGAATGCTTGCCACCAGGTGCTCCGCGTTTTGTCTTGCTCTCGCGGGGAAAAGCCGTATCGCCTGAAGGACAAGATGCTTGCCGACGATCACCGGGAGATCATTTATGTCGCTCGCAAGGTCTCCGCGGCTGTGCGGTGTGTCGTATGTGATCGGCATCGCCGCCGCAACGTCCGTAAGCCCCACGCCGACAAGAGCCGTGCGAGACTTTCCCATTTTCTCGGCAAGAGAATGCACTTCTTCCGGTTCCCCGCCGCCGCCATCGGAGCACACGACCACGAGCCGAATGCGATCGTCTGTTTTCCCGGATTTTTCAAGCGACTCTTTTTCTTTCAGAATCTGTTCGTACACATACGAAAGGGCGTCCAATTCTCCGTGTCCGGCGGTTGTTTTCGACAGACTTTTCCATAATCGCACCTTGTCTTTCGCCGAGAACTCTCCCGAAAGCGGTTTGTCGAGATCGACAGCGGTGTCCCCTTCGGCATCGTCATCCTCCTCTTTTCCGCGAAAAGAGATCCCCTCCGTACGCACCGAGAGTGCGTCTTTTTTCGCGATGCCCGCTCTCTTGAGGGACCGCTCAAAACGATGAAGAGAGGAGAAGATGACATATTCTGCGCGGCGTTGCATTTGAAGAAGCGTCTCGCCATCAACGGAACTGTTCATGGAGACAGTTTTGTCGCTAATATGATAGAAGTCAAATCCTCCGATTATCTTTTCTTCATTCTCTTCTTCATCCGGCCTCTCCCGCGTTGCCGGGTCAATATCCCCGCCGCGAATGGCAAGCTTGTGACGAATAATATTTTCAATTCTCTCTCCGCCTTCGCTTGCCCGGACGGGGCCGGTATCTTCCGGAAGGAACGTCTTGCGAGACTCGACGATCGCGTTGAAAAGGCGCGCAAGTACATCCACCATGAGCTCGCCGTTTGGGAGCCGCGTATTTTCCGCTTCGTTTATTTCTTTCACGATTTTCCTCGCCTCTTTCGGCGGGACACTTCCCGCTTCCGCGAGTTCGCGCTCTTCTCTCGTATAGGAGAGTTCTTCTTTCCGCTCCTCGAGTTTCTTGCGCAAATTCTCAAGCTCCTCGTCGCTCGGGCGCACAGCTTCCTGTTCGCCGTAATCTCCGGGAGATCCGCGCCCCTTCGGCTCATCCTCCGACAGGTTGGGATCCCCGGGCGGCGTGGTGTCTATCCGCACCCATTCATTTTCCCGCTCGTCCCACACTTCGCTCCAAGCGTGGCCGGTTCCGGAATGGATGGCCCCTTCGCCTCTCTTGTCTTGCCCGCGCACACTATGTCCCTTTGAATTACGAAACCCAACCACAACACCTCTCTCCATCCACGACAAACAGTCA
>CAZRNX010000006.1:0-16654 GCA_964601555.1 uncultured Candidatus Saccharibacteria bacterium
ACTGGTAACTAGTCACTGGTAATCTTTGTTTTTTACTAGTTACCAAGATACTAGTGGCGAATAACCAGCTTCGTGTCTCAATTCAAAATCAAAACAGAAATCTTTGAAGGTCCTCTCGATCTTCTCCTCGTGCTTATAGAGAAGCGCAAGCTCTTCATCAACGACATTTCGCTCTCGAAGATTGCGGACGATTTTCTGGCGCACACTCAAGAACTTCCGAGGCTGGCGCTGAAAGAGATGGCGAACTTCGTATTCATCGCGTCAACGCTCGTGCTTATGAAGAGCCGCTCGCTTCTGCCGAACCTTTCTCTTACAAGCGAAGAAGAAGGGAATATAGAAGACCTCAAACTTCGACTCAAAATCTACCGCCGCGTGAAAGAACTTGTACAAAACGTAAGAGAGCTTTTTGGAACAAAACAAATTTTTCCCAAAGGCGAGACGAAAGAGATCATCCCCGTATTCTCGCCTTCCTCTGATATTTCTCTTGAAACCATATTTCTTTCTGCTCAAAGCGTGGTTGCCGCGCTTCCGAAGCTGGAGAAATTACCGGAAGTGCAGGTGAAGAAACTAATCACACTTGAAGAAATGATGTCGCAGCTCGTAGAGCGCATAGAGAAGCATATCAAGATGAGCTTCAAAGATTTTGCCGGAAGTGCCGTGGGGAAAGAAGCAAAAACGGGAATTATAATTTCTTTCCTCGCTCTTCTTGAGCTCATTAAGCGCGGCGTCGTAGCGGCGCATCAAGAAGGATACGGCGAGGATATTGAAATAGAGACAAGGGAAGTCAGTGTACCGAGGTATTGACAAAATGTTCCTTGTATAATACACTTTTTTCAGCTCTAAAGTCTTTTTAGTCCTTTGTGACCGTCACAAACGTCATACTTGGCTATACTTGATTGTTTTCTCTATTTTTCTTCTTTCTTTTTACTCCGATCTCATCTATCATGATTATATGGCTCTCGAATCTCAGATCGAGGCAGTGCTCTTCTGGAACGGCGAGGCGATGAAAGTGAGCAAACTCGCGGGTATTTTCGGGGTATTGGAGAATGAAATAGGAGATGCTCTGAAAACTCTAGAAGAGAAATTGTCGGAAGAAGGAGGCCGGGGAATAGTGTTGGTGAGAAAAGACGACGAAGTGATGCTTGGCACGCACCCAGAGTCGGGAGAACTTCTAGAGAAGCTCGCGAAAGAAAATCTTTCTAAAGATCTTGGCAAAGCGGCTCTCGAAACACTCACTGTCGTTTTGTATAAAGGCCCGCTTACGAAATCAGAGGTTGATTATATCAGGGGGGTGAATTCCGGATTTATTTTGCGCAGCCTTTTGGTGCGCGGACTCGTAGAGCGAGTGCCGAATGAGAAGGATACGAGAAGCTACTTATATCGCGCCTCATTCGATCTCTTACAGTATTTGGGACTTTCAAAAATAGAAGATCTGCCGGAGTTTAATGCGCTACGGGACAAAATGGACGAGGCGTTGGGGGAACAAACAAAACAGCAGGAATAGTTTCCCTTCCTTGCGTCTTTACCCACGCCATTTAGAAGTGTCTAAGGGCTCTTCCGAAAATAACTCCCCCATCTCGCCTCCAAATTTTCCCAATCTCCGACTTTTCTTCCGTCAAAAATCTTTCACTGCAGCTGCTGCTGCACCTCAAGATTTTTTCAGTCAGAAAAAATCGAATCTTGGAAAAATTTGAAACCGAATCTGGAGAAGTTATTTTCGGAAGAGCCCTAAGAAGGCGCGGGGCCTACGCCGCTCGTCATGAAAACTATTCCCACTGTTTACTACCAGACTTTAGCTCTTTCCCTCTCCTCTCGCCAGAGCGTATCGCCCCTCTTCACACCAAATGCTTCGTAAAATTCGGGCATATTTGATAATGGCCCGTTAATGCGGTAGCGGGAAGGGGAATGTGGGTCTGTAATAATTTGTTTTTTCAGGAGCTTTTGCCTGATATTGTCCCGTTCCATCACCGCCGCGCCCAAGAAGAATCTCTGCTCGGGAGTAAATCCATCAAGCGTATCCCTCTTTTTCGTTTTTGACAGATGCTTCTGAAAAGCCTGATATGCAATCACGAGTCCGCCCAAGTCGGCGATATTCTCTCCTAAGGTGAGTTTGCCATTTACGCGCATGCCCTTTGTCGGCTCGTACTTGTCGAATTGCTTTTCTATCACTTTGCTTTTCTTTTCAAAATGCTTCCTGTCGGACTTGCTCCACCATTCTTTGAAGTTTCCTTTTGAATCAAACTTACTTCCTTCGTCGTCAAAGCCGTGCGTGATCTCATGGCCGATGATTGACCCGATCGCTCCGTAATTTACGCAATCGTCGGCTGTAGGGTCGAAGAATGGCGGCTGCATGATACCCGCGGGAAAGATGATCTCATTCATATTGGGCCAGTAGTAAGCATTGACTGTCGGAGGCGACGTGAACCACTCTTTTCTATCGGGTTTCTTCCCGAGCCGTCTCATCATTCTCTTCCACTCAAATTCATCTGCCCGCTGTAAATTATCCAAAATGTGTCCGTGAGCGATAGTCAGTCCTTTATAACCTTTCCATTTCTCCGGATAGCCGAGCTTGCGGCGCATACTCTTCAATTTCAGAATGGCCTTCTTCTTCGTGCCAGTACTCATCCAGTCCAAACTCTCGATGCGCTCTCTATATGCGGCAAAGAGATTGTCCACAAGTTCATCAATCTTCTTCTTCGCATTATGATCGAAATGCTTCTCTACGTAGAGTTTCCCAAGCGCTTCACCGATATTACTATCCACGGCGCTTACTGCGCGCTTCCAGAGCGGCTTCATCTTCTTCACTCCAGCGAGTACGGTGGCGTAGAAGCGAAAATTTTCTTGCACAAACTTTTTATTCAATACCCCCGCCGCAGAGTTTAAAACTTGGAAGCGCAGGTATACTTTCCATTCAGAAAGAGAAGTGCCTTCAATCATCTCACTTGCTTTCTTCAAGAATTTCGGCTGCGAGACTATGAAATCTTTCGGGCTTCCTGCACCCACCAAAGTGAGGTACAACCCCCAATCTACATTACTCGCTTCTTTCGCAAGCTGCGAGAGTGTACGCTTGTTGTACTGCTTCGCCACGTCGCGAAGGTCTACGCGAGTCATGGACGCATGCGCCAGCTCCATCTCTATTTTCATCACTATATCTACATTTTCCCCAACGCTTTTCTCGGCATCTTTTTTCTGCCAGCCCTTTTCTTTACCAGTCAATTCAAAAATTTTCCTGATATGCTTCATATACTCGTTCCGCACGCGCTTTGACTCGGTATCGTCTTTCAAATAATAGTCTCGGTCTGGGAGCGAGAGTCCGCTTTGATGGAAATACAAAATATTCACGTCGCTCTTTTTCTCATCCTGCCCTACATACACTCCCCACAACGGCCGGAAGCCTCGTCTGTGCATATGTGCTATATGCTTCACCAAGTCTTTCGTATCTTTTAGTTTTTCTATCGCCTCCAATTCTTCCCTGATGGGAGAGATACCCGCTTCCTCCCGCTCCGTTTCATCCATGGCAGAGAGATAGAAGTCCCGCACCAGTTGCACATCACTCCCCGTCTTTGCATTCTTGTTTTTGAGAGTCTCTTCAACAATGACTTTAAGTTTATAGAGATTGTCTTCCCGAAGCGCGTCGAAGCTCCCCCAGCGCGCCTGATCCGCCGGAATTTTATTTCTCTTTAACCATCCCCCCGACGCATACTGGAAGAAATCATTCTGCGGCCGCACGCTTGTATCCAAGTCGCTCAAATCAAACCCCCAGCTTTTCGCTAGATCCACCATTTTCCTCCCTCCGCCTCTTTTTTCGCCCCTCCGCGCACCCACTTTTTGAGCCTTTTGTGTGTTCGTCATGAAGTAGAGTGTACCAGACAGAAGCGCGAGGAATGGCTTGACAGAACAGCATTGTATATGCTAGGTTAATTTAGGTTCGGGGAGCATGTTTTTCTCCGGTACTATACGCCACGAGAGAAATTTTGTGGCAAACAGCACATTGCAACAAACTAGAGTACACTGAGGACACTACTGATGTATGACTCTTATGATCGCTACGACAAAGTAGCTACAGTAGCCGAGGAACCAAGCCTGGCGGATACGATCCTGGCGTTTGCATTTTCATGGAAAATGGCCGCGATTCTTTTAGCGTTGCTTATTCTACCGACCATCTTCTATGTGGTGCGCGGGAAAACAGCAGCGATTCTGGAGACGCTCGGCAAACCTCAGAAGCAAGCAAAGTTTCCCGGCTTGCATTTCAAACTGCCTTACCCTATTACGCAAATCGTCGCTCGGATGAACTTACAACTGCGGGAAATATCCGCAGATGTTTCCGTGAAGACCAAGGACAACTCATTCATGACATTGCCTGTAAAAGTGCAGTATCGTGCAAGTGAGGATCCACTGGGCGCGGTAAAGTCTCATTACGAGCTCGAGAAGCCAGAGTTGCAGATTAAGGGCTCTTCCGAAAATAACTTCTCCAGATTCGGTTTCAAATTTTTCCAAGATTCGATTTTTTCTGACTGAAAAAATCTTGAGGTGCAGCAGCAGCTGCAGTGAAAGATTTTTGACGGAAGAAAAGTCGGAGATTGGGAAAATTTGGAGGCGAGATGGGGGAGTTATTTTCGGAAGAGCCCTAAGAGTTATGTCGTAAATAATGTTTTTCAAACCGCGTCTGGAATGGAGATGGATGAACTATTTCAGAATAGGAATAAAATCGAGCACGATGCTCGGACCGCGCTTGAAGAGCGTTTTTCTATGGTTGAAAAAGAGCTGAAATAAAGTATGATAGCCCTATGCTCTCTTCCCGTCTCTCTCTCCATAAGGTACTCTCTTCTAGCGAGATACGCTCGCGGTTTTTGAAATTTTTTGAAAAGCGTGGGCATGCCATTCTTCCTTCCGCTTCTCTCGTACCAGAGAACGATCCATCCGTACTCTTTAATACCGCCGGCATGCAGCCGCTCGTGCCGTATCTCTTGGGCGAGAAGCATCCGAAAGGAACGCGGCTTGCGAATGTCCAGAAGTGCGTTCGAACGACAGATATTGAAGAGATTGGCGACAATACGCACGCCACATTTTTTGAAATGCTCGGCAACTGGTCGCTTGGAGATTATTTCAAAGAAGATGCGATCAAATGGAGCTTTGGATTTTTGACCAATCCGAAAGAGGGTTTGGGGTTGAGCAAAGAGCGCCTCTACGTGACGGTCTTCGGCGGGAATGACCCCTCAACTTCGTTCGGGACAAGTGCTCCCCGCGACACGGCCGCATTTGAGATCTGGAAGCAATTCATTCCCGAACATCGCATTTACTTTATGCGTAAAGAAGATGATGGGGGAGGCAAAGACCCCAACTGGTGGAGTCCGGGCGATAACGGGCCATGCGGTCCCGACACCGAAATGTTTTACGATATTACCGAGGAAGGATTGGGAGACATGACCAAGGGGCAGTTCATTGAGGCGGATAAGCGGCAGAATGTGGTGGAAATTTGGAACGACGTATTCATGGAGTATATGAAGAAAGACGGGAAAGTCGTCGGCGCGCTTCTGCAAAAAAATGTAGATACCGGAAGCGGTCTTGAGCGAGTTGCGATGGTGGTGCAGAAGAAAAACAATATTTTCGACACTGATCTTCTCGCGCCAGTCGTGGAGGGGATCAAGAATCAGGAATCGGGAATCAGGGAAACAGACAAAGAGCGCGAGCTTGTGCGGATGGAAAGAGTTGCAGCGGATCACATTCGCACAAGCGTCTTTCTTATTTCTGACGGTGTGATTCCGGGCAATACCGATCAAGGTTATGTTCTTCGCCGCCTCATACGCCGTGCTCTCCGCTATGCCGATATGTTGAATATCCCAGCCGGTACACTTCCGCGCCTTGTGCCTGTCGTGGCGGATATTTACAAAGAGGCATATCCGGAGGTGCAGAAAATGCAAGACACAATTGAGGGGGAAATACAGAAAGAAGAAGAGAAATTCAGGCAGACACTCGCACAGGGACTTAAAAAATTTAACGAAATGGCGAGCGAGGCAGGGCAAGGCAGTATTTCCGGCAAAAATGCGTTTGATCTCTATCAGTCGTACGGTTTCCCGATAGAAGAAACACGTGAACTCGCCAAAGAAAAAGGGATAGAAATAGATGAGAAAAGTTTTGAAGCAGAGATGAAAAAGCATCAAGAAATCTCACGTGCGGGAGCAGAACAGAAGTTCAAGGGTGGGCTGGCTGACCACTCGGAGATGAGCGTGAAGTATCACACAGCGACGCACCTGCTTCACAAGGTATTGCGTGATGTGTTGGGGGAACACGTGTTTCAGAAGGGGAGTAATATCACGCCGGAACGACTTCGATTTGATTTTTCCCACCATGCCAAAATGACGGAAGAAGAGATCAAAAGAACAGAGGAGATAGTGAATCAAAAAATAAAAGAAGCGTTGCCCGTAACTTATTCAGACATATCTTTAGAAGAGGCAAAAAAATTGGGAGCCATTGGCCTGTTTGAAGAGAAATATGGCGACAAGGTGAGAGTGTATCAAATCGGAGAAGGCGATAAGCAATTTTCTCTGGAATTTTGCGGCGGTCCGCATGTGACAAACACCTCCGAACTTGGGATGTTTAAAATACTTAAAGAAGAAGCGTGTTCGGCGGGAGTACGGAGGATAAAAGCAGTACTTGTTTCCAACTTTCTCTTCTGACTCTTTGATTTTCTGTTTTAGCTTTCTATTCTCGCTCTCCAAAAAAGAGATCCTCTCCTTCGCCCGAACATACAGATGCTCAAGATTTCGAAGCCGTACGAGCCGTTCTTGTATCTCGTTCTCCGAGAGGGACATGTTGACATGTATATCACGGATTGTGGCGCGGGGTGTGGTTACTTTCGTTTTTTTTAGAAACTTACATCGCCGCCTCTACCACTTTCTGAAACACCTTTGGTTCGGTTGCGGCGAGTTCGGAGAGCATTTTGCGGTTCAAGAGGATATTTTTCTTCTTAAGCGCGCCCATGAGCTTGCTGTAGGAGGGGATGGCGGCGTTTCCAAGTGCGCGAACAGCCGCGTTCACACGCACATTCCAAAGTCTTCTCATGTCGCCCTTCTTATCGCGCCGGTGCGCAAAAGCATACGCTCCCGCATGCGCGATCGCTTCATATGCTTGCCGCTCTTTGGTACTGCGGCCAAAGCGGTAGCCCTTCACCTGCTTGAGGACATTCTTTCTCGTCTTTAATGCGTTAGTGCCTTTTTTTACTCTGGTCATAATATTTTTTATATAAATAAACAAAATGAGTTTGTGCGAGGCGAGTTTTTTCCGAAGGGTTGTAGGCCCCACGCCTGCTTAGACACTTCTAAATGGAGTGGGTTAAGACCCGAGGAAAAAATTTGCCGACGCTAAAAAACTCATTTTGTGAAAAACTTATACCTAAAATTAATTCGCCATAAATCTTGCTTTGTCTTTCGTATTCAAAACAAAATTCTTTGTGCCTTTCTTGCCGAGCTGGGAAACGCGCCGCGCCTTCGCATTAAAGTGGTTCTGACCGGATTTGCGAGAGAGGAGCTTGCCTCGCTTGGTCAGCCGGATTCTCTTTGTGTATGACTTGTTTGTTTTCATTGGTTTTGTCTTTTTCTATTATAAGCGTCATTCCTTTCGGACTTTTCTTCGGCTCTTCGACTGTCTTGTACGACTCGGTGATGAAGTGAAGGAGTCGTTCCAGCCGTGCTCTGTGGAATTTTGGGTCAAGGTATTTCGCCCGTCCCCGAAGGAAAAGATCCACCTTTACCCTATGTCCCTCCCTTAGCCATTCCGATCCCTTTTTCGCCTTAAGAGCGAGGTCATGCTCTCCCGTGCCGATGGTGATCTGGATCGCTTTCAGTTCCGTTACATGAGTTTTGGCTTTGGCCTTCTTCTCGCTTTTGCGCTTCTCATAAAGGAACTTACCATAATCCAAGATTTTTGCAACCGGAGGAACTGCCGTCGGATTGATTTCTACCAGATCAAGCTCCCTCTCTTCTGCAAGCTCGAGCGCTCTCTCAAACGTAACCACGCCGAAATTTTCTCCTTCCGCCCCAATGAGCCGGAGCGCGCGCGCGCGTATCTGTTTATTAACTCGTTCGTCTGGTGAGAAGTATGGCAAAGTGTTCGTTTACATTTATGTGAGTATCATAGCAAAAATTTCCGCGCCTTGCAACTGCCGCAACGATGTGCGGGATCTTTCATTTCTATCAGAGCAGATGTTTCTCTTCTTGGCAATATTGCCAAAGGGGAGAGCACAAGTAGAATACGCTCACTATCAGCAATTTTAGATTACTATGAAAATGAAAGTTTTTGCGGCGGGGGTGTTTTTTCTCCTGCCTTTTGGCGCGTATGCCGGTGTTTCGATAAGCGAGATTGCGTGGGTGGGAACCGCTGTTTCAGCGAACGATGAATGGCTCGAGCTTGCGAATGACGGAAGCGCGGCAGTGGATGTGACGGGTTGGATACTGGAGACAGAAGATGGCGGCATTTCCGCCGCGCTTACCGGCAGTATTCCCGCAAACGGCTTTTATCTTTTGGAACGTACCAGTGATGAGACTCTTTCGGGAATTGCCGCGAATGTGATTTATACCGGTGCGCTTAGAAACTCCGGCGAAATTCTCTTGCTTAAAAATGCGCCAAATAGTATCGTCGAGCGGCTTGACTTCTCCGCCGGTTGGAGTGCCGGGGATAATGCGACGAAAGACACGATGCAGAAGATTGGCGGGGCATGGGTTACCGGAGTTCCGACGCCGAAAGCCGCGAATTCCGGGAATGCAACACCGAACACTGATTCAGACTCGGGAACACAACCTGGGGCAGGGTCTGGAAGCTCCGGAAGCGCCAGCTCGTCCGGTAGCAGTTCTCCATCACCCGAATCAACTTCATCGAACAATACGAGTTCATCGGGAGATTTGAAAGTTTCTTTCACAGTCGATACCGCGCAAATTCCTGCAGAGAGCGGGACGTATTTCAGAGCGCGCGCATCACAGAGCGGGAAAAATGCTGACGGGGGGACAAGTTTTACCTGGTCTTTCGGAGACGGCACGACGGCGCAGGGAATCGAAGTCTGGCACTCATATCGTCACGAAGGAACATATGTCGTCGTGCTGAAAGCCGCGTCGGGAGGAGCGGCGGCTCTAGCACGGATGAATGTCTCCGTATTTGCTCCGAATATTCTTCTTACATTTGAAAATTCACAAGGTGCGCCGGTCATCGGCGTTACCAACAATTCTTTGAGTGAGGTCAACCTCACACACTTTCGCATCCGTGCTGACGGATGGGAGTTTGCATTTCCGGACGACACCATTCTCGCCGCGAAAAGGAAAATAATGCTTGGAAGCGAGATTACTGGACTCCCACTTTCGCAACTTGCCGCAAAAGGCATCATACCGGAACTTGTATTTCCGTCAGGAGAAACGGCCGTTAGAGCGCAAACAAGTCAGACAGAAGTCGTAGCCTCCTCCACAAATTTTTCTTCTTCTTCGGCAACAGCGTCTACGTCGCTTCACATGATGAGTGAAACTCTCGCGCAAGTATTCAACCAAGCGTCACAACTCAATACGAAAATCACGGCCTTTACTCGTATGAATACACGTACTGCAGTCATCGCACGGTCATCGTCCGAAAAGACAACAGCGCATCCAAAAAAAGTAGAAAAAGAAATTTCTACCAACCTCGCCTTATCAGAAACCAGCGGTACGGCTTCGGTCGTCGTAGTAGAAAAACCGCGCAATATTTTCTCGCGAATATGGAGCTGGATGTTTGGAGAGTGATCACTCCATTTGCATTTGAAACGGTTTGGTAATAGTATACATGTATGGCAACCAAAGCGAATACAACAAACTCGCCTCTTCTGTGGAGCACAGCAAAGAAGCCGCTTCCCGCGAGCTGGAAGAAAGCCGCCGGAATGATGAAGAAGGGCCAGCGCAAAGAACTTGAAAAGCATGTAAGGCGCATGCGACGCGAGTGGGAAGGGCGATAATTTATGACGCTTGATAAATATTCTTATTGTATACTTGGGTAATGAAGAAGTTGTACGGAATTTTCTTCGGCAGAATTTCACTTCTGTTTCATTTGATGCGACTATCGCAAATATTACGAGGAACATCAGGAGAAAAAAGAAAATGAAATTTCCCGATGCGGGTATTGCTGCAACGGCTCTGTATACCAACACACCTCTTTTTACAAGGAATGTGAAAGATTTCAAGAGTATTGAAGGACTCGAAATCGTATCAATTTAGAATTTTAGAATTCTATGCAACCTTATGATCCAAAGAAGATAAAGTCAAAATGGCCCGACGACGCTAAAGCTTTGGCGGGCAAGCAGAAGCAATATGACCCGAAGAGTATTGATAAGAAATGGCAAAAAAAGTGGGAGGCTGGGAAGTTGTACCGTGCGAAAGATAATTCAAAAAACAAGAAAGACTATATTCTTGTAGAATTTCCATACCCGTCAGGCGATGGACTGCATACGGGGCATGTGCGAAGTTATACAGCGATGGATATTATGGCAAGGAAGCACCGGATGGAGGGGAGGAATGTACTATACCCCATCGGCTGGGATGCATTTGGCTTACCGACGGAAAATTATGCTATTAAGACAAGCACTCATCCGATAAAAGTAACAAAACAAAATACTGACATGTTTCGGCGGCAACTGAAGTCTCTGGGACTTTCTTTTGATTGGTCGCGCGAGGTGAATACGACTGATCCAGCGTATTATAAATGGACGCAGTGGATTTTCTTGCAACTCTACAAGCATGGTCTTGCGTACAAAGCGAAGACGGAGATCAATTGGTGTCTCTCGTGCAAGATCGGCCTCGCCAACGAAGAAGTCGTAGATGGGAAGTGCGAGCGTTGCGGCGGCGAGACGGAAAAGAGAGAAAAAGAGCAGTGGATGCTTAAGATCACAAGGTATGCTGACAGATTGCTGAAAGATCTAGATACAGTAAATTATCAAGAGAAAATAAAAACACAACAAAGAAACTGGATAGGAAAGTCAGAGGGCGCGGAGATTGAATTTAAACTTACGGGCGTAGAAGGGCAGGATGACGAGAAGCACTTGGTGAAAGTGTTCACCACGCGTCCGGACACTATTTTCGGCGCGACTTTTTTGGCTATTTCTCCAGAACTGGCAAGAAGTTGGATAAACACTGGATGGAAAGCGAGTGATGAAGTAAGAAAATATGTGGTGAAAGAATGGAAAGAAAGAAAAGCGCAAGAGTTGAAGAAAAGACCCGCCGCCGCTAAAGCTATGGCGGACGAGGAGAAGACGGGCGTCCCTGCCGGCATCTCGGCGACCAATCCCGCGAATGGCGAAAAAATCCCCGTATGGGTGGTGAACTATGTCTTGGGTTCCGTCGGCACCGGCGCTATCATGGCCGTCCCCGCGCATGACGAACGGGATTATGAGTTTGCGAAGAAATATGGATTGCCGATACGGGAAGCGATCATGCCTGCGGTTGTTGATCATGTAAATCCGCCGCGCCATGACAAGCCGACGAAAACACGCACGAATGTCCATGCGATCGTGTACGATCCGAAGCGCGATGCCTACCTCATTCTTGACTCCAAGGAGCATGGTTGGAAGACGGTTGTAATCGGGGGCGTGGAAGATGGCGAAATGCCAGAAGAAGCGGCACGGCGCGAAGTGAAGGAAGAGACTGGATACACTGATCTGACATTCAAGCGCGTGCTCGGCGGACCCGTGCAGGCGGCATATTTTGCAAAACATAAAAACGAGAACCGGAAGGCTATCACCACTGCTCTCTATTTCGAACTTGCGAGCGAGAAACAAGTTGAGCGCACGGAAGATGATGTCGGCGATGTCGTCTGGATACCAGCAAAGGATTTTGTTCCAGGCACAATGGTGAACTCTGAGCTCCCGTTCTGGCTCGAACGTATCGCAAAGGGCGACGTTCTGTACACGGGGGGAGGGATACTCACGAACTCAGCGCAATTCTCCAGCATGGACTCCGAAGAAGCGAAGAAGAAAATCACCGAATTTGTCGGCGGGAAGTGGACGAGTACATACAAACTTCGCGACTGGGTCTTCTCGCGACAGCGTTACTGGGGCGAACCGATACCGATGGTGTACTGCGAAAAGTGCGCGGGAGTAAAACAAAAGGCGCTCTTGATTCATGGCTTTGAAGGGGATTCAAATGTCGTTTGGTTCCCATGGATGAAGAGAGAGCTCGAAGCCCGAGGTTTTGATGTTATAGCACCAAATCTTCCAGACGCACGGCATCCGAAAATAGCAAACTGGATGAAGGTCCTTACTCCTATTCTTAATAATTTCGGTCCGAATGATATTGTTGTGGGGTTGAGTCTTGGGAGCAAAGCAGCGATACATGCGATCGATCTTGCTGGAAAAAACATTAAACACACTTATCTCGTAGCGTCTGCAATCGGTGAAATAGACAAGCGTAAATGGGATATTTTTGCGAAGAATCATCCTAAATCTGACGTAGAGGCGCTTCGGAATTTCTGGCATGCAAAAACTAACTTCTCACGAGTTACAAAACTCTGCGGGGGGGTAAGCATTATACTGTCGGACGATGACCCGGTTGTCCCAATGAAAACTCACGAGAATCTTCCTAAACGCTGGGATTTCAAAGTATGGAGTGGTTACGGTCATTTCGATATTGAAGAAGCTCCTGAACTTCTTGCGGAAATTTTGAAATCAAAAAACACCGGATGGCAGCCGCTTTCCGAAAAAGACTTGCCGCTCAAGTTGCCGAATGTGAAAAACTATAAGCCGACTGATACTGGCGAATCACCATTGGCCGTGATTTCTTCTTGGGTAAAAACGAAATGCCCGGTGTGCAAGGGACCCGCACGGCGCGAGACAGACGTGATGCCCAACTGGGCCGGGTCATCGTGGTACTTCTTGCGCTATATTGATCCGAAAAATAAGAAAGCGCTTGCTGATAAGAAAAAATTAAAATATTGGATGCCGGTTGACTGGTACAACGGAGGCATGGAGCATACGACGCTGCATCTTCTGTACTCTCGCTTTTGGAATAATTTTTTATTTGATATTGGTGTTGTGCCGGTGTCAGAACCGTACAAGAAGCGCACATCGCATGGCTTGATTCTCGCCGAAGGGGGAGTGAAGATGTCTAAATCAAAAGGGAATGTCGTGAACCCGGACAGCATTGTTGAGAAGTATGGCGCTGACACGTTGCGCGTGTACGAGATGTTCATGGGGCCGTTTGAGCAAGCGATTGCGTGGGATGAGAAGAGTATCATCGGCGCGAGGAGATTTTTGGAGAAAGTGTGGGCACTGAAATTGAAAACGCAGAGCGCAGAGCGCAGAGCGCAGAACACGGAACACGTGCTTCACCAGACCATAAAGAAAGTTTCTGAAGACATAGAAGAGATGAAATTCAATACGGCTATCTCTTCCATGATGATTCTTGTGAATGAGATGGAGAAGGAGAAGAGTATTGAGCAGAAAGATTTTGAGATATTCTTGAAGCTTCTCGCGCCGTTTGCGCCACACATGGCGGAAGAATTGTGGGCTGGATTGGGCCATAAGAAATCCATTCACCTAGAGCCGTGGCCGAAGTGGGATGAGAAAAAACTTGTGAGTGATACTATGAAAATTGCTGTGCAAATAAACGGCAAGATGAGAGCGACGATAGAAGTAGAAGCGAGTGCGAGCGAAAAAGAGATAAAAAAACAAGCGCTTGAAAATACCGATGTGAAGAAGTGGCTGAATGGCTCGGAAGGGGGGGCGGTTCCAAAGAAAATAATTTACGTAAAAAATAAGCTTTTGAGCGTAGTGGTGTAAAAAAATACGTCCATCCAGCAATGCCGGACGGACGGCCCATTTGGGCTAAAATCTAACTAAGGGCTCTTCCGAAAATAACTCCCCCATCTCGCCTCCAAATTTTCCCAATCTCCGACTTTTCTTCCGTCAAAAATCTTTCACTGCAGCTGCTGCTGCACCTCAAGATTTTTTCAGTCAGAAAAAATCGAATCTTGGAAAAATTTGAAACCGAATCTGAAGAAGTTATTTTCGGAAGAGCCCTAAGCGGCTTGTTGCTCCAGCTCTTCCTTTTTCGGGCGGAGACCCACCCTTGTTATTCTGGTGTATTTATTGTACCAAGTTCTAACCTATTTCCAAAATCGGTAATGTGCCACGCGCGTAGCGCGTGGTGGCTTGAAACTGAATCGTACGCTTATTTGCTTTTGAATTCGGAAGTCGCAAATGGAAAAGGAGGGGTTTGGGGAGGAATTTTCCATTTGCTCCGCTGTTTTCTTTTGACGAATTTCGGGCTGAGGTTTCGGCGGGCTTATGCAATTTCGTCTATCTCTTTTGGTGTAGCAGGATTGAAATTCTGGGCTCGTTCCCAATCAATCGGAACAACGCTCTCAACTTCTCCCGTTTCCTCATTCAATTCAATAATAGTATCCTTAATTCTCCATCGCTTGTCAATTTTGAGCGTTGTTCTAAATAACTCCGCCATTTCTTTGTTCTTTTGCGTAACTTGTTGCAGAATACTCTTGATTTTTTCTTCTGTGAATTTTCCAGAATCTCTTAGATATTTATCAAAATTTCTTCCAGATATACCCTCGATCTTCTTCATCAAGAGATAACTGCCGTCAGTATCTCCTTTACCAGAAAGGAAGCCTACCGGCTCCGCCGTTGGCAAACCAGCTTTTTTAGCAGAAATGAGAATAGAAAATTCTTTTCGTGCTTCTTTTGCTTTGCGAAGTTCAATTTTCTTTGCCACAATTTCCGTTCCGTCGGTCATTCTGAATAACACAACTTCTTCGTCGGGATATTCTCCCTCGCCCTTACTGCCTTTCAACATTTCACCATGCTGTGTCAAAAACTCTTTCGGATTTTGCATGAAATCCGGAGGAAGTAATTTTACATATTCCTGTCGTATGTGAATAGTATAATGTTCGGAATCAAGGTTCACATTTCCTGATGGCTCGTGATGCAATTGTTCCTGAAGCCAGTAGTGGCGTGCTACCGCTTGTTTTATCATCATAAAATAAAATTGTTCTTCTGGATTTGTTGGTCGTGCAATGTGGCGAATTTTTCCGGTTTTCTCGTCAATAGTCAGTCCCTCTGCGGTTTCTTCAGTTTTAGCGTTGTGTTCGATGTATTCGATAATTTCTGATCGGGCATTTTCGGGAATTCCTTTGACTCGGCGATGGACGGATGGAGCAGAAAGCAGGCGGATTCTTCTCTCAATATCTTCCTGTGAAAAATCCATCACTTTCATTATTTGTTCTGGAATAGTGCCCGTGTAGCCGGTGTCATAGAAAAGCGGGTCTGCGTCGGGACTGATTCCCTCCTGTTCCAAAAATTGTCGCTTGGTTTCTTGATTTAAATTGTCTCGGAAGTATCGAGGATAAACGGTATATTGCGGATGGATTTCTACCACTTCGCCCATCTCTTTTAATTTTTTCCTTCCCTCAAGTCCGAGCTTTCTGCGACGAGCTACATCTTGAGAGTGCCTGCCGATATAGGCGTAAATTCCATCGCGACCTAAATACACCTCAAGCGGACTGCGTCCTGTTTCTCGCAAGGTATCAAATTCTTCGTAAAGTTTGTCGTAAAGCGGAACATCAACCTCGTGGATTTTGATATATCGCCTAAATCCTTCCGCTAAAATTCGATCAAGATCGTTGCTCAAATTACCAATTTCTGAAAGTCGCGTAACATCTCCCTCAACGCTTTGCACGAAATATCGAGCGACAAATGAACGGATATTTTCGAGTAGTGCTGTCATCTTTACCGAGCTTGATTCGGGATTAAGTAACGCTTGCTTGTCATCGTCTTTTATACTGGTATTCGAGCGGATTTGTTCAAGAAAATCTTGATAGGCAGTATTTACTTTCTCGTTTACTTCCTTGAGTAGCAAGGAAATTTCTTTGCTATTGATTCCAAGCTCCTTTAATCCTTGGGCATTTGTTTTTCCAGCCATCATTTCTGAAATTGCTGATGCAATTCTGATTTGACGTCCACCAAACCGCCACGGATGATTTGCGAAAGGATCAGATTCTCTAAATCCTTCGTTCCCGTGACTATATCCGTAACTATCCTGTCCGTCATCATCTTGATCAAATTGTTTTTGATGTTCCTCAACTATGACTTTTGCTTTCGCAAAAACATCGACAACCCACGCCTCGCTTTTCCAAACTGTCTGGTCATTCTCAACTGCATAGATAAATTTTTGAGCAACCGAGTATTGCTGAATTGCTTTAGCAACATTTTCCGCTACCCACGGCTGTTGAAAGTATTTATCAAGATTTTCAACAAAGTAATCAGCTAAATCTTGATCGGTGGCTAATTTAGCAAAAATCATTTCTTTGGCTTTGCTAAATGTGAGCGGAAAAATTTCGCCTGCCTCCGCTTCACCAAGAGATGGGATAAATTTAATGAGATCGTTTTGCGTGGGTGCGTTCGCTTTTGCCTGATCCAAAGCTGATATTGCTTCAGCAGAACCTCCGATAGAATGTTGCAATTTTGATATTGTCTCGAAATTTTTGTTTTCGTATAGCTCGCCAAGCGCTGATTGTAAAAGTTTAGAAGCGTAGGCACGCAATTTTTCGTTCGGTTTAGTTGTTTCTGTCGCACTTCCTAATTCTTCGTCAACATTTTCTTGAATATCAGCAAGTTCATCAATAGAAAGTCCTTTGATATTGC
>CAZRNX010000007.1:0-13324 GCA_964601555.1 uncultured Candidatus Saccharibacteria bacterium
GTTTTTAAGTTATCCACACTTTTAGCGTATTAGAACGCACGGGCGGGGCTGTCAATCAGACCCGCCTTTTTACTTTGATTTTACTTCATTATTTCTTGCGCCATGAAATGGGAAAATACTTTTGTATCTCTCTGGCCCGTGGTGGTACAATGGGTAGACAAGAATCGTGACCAATACAATTCGCAAGCTATACAGAGAGAAAATTAAGAGCTAATTTTTAAAAATTTATATGTGTGGAGGAAATTGCTGCCAAGATAATACACAGGCAGGCGTGGGTGCTGACGCTTTTTTGCTCGCACCGGAAGAGGTTGATGCATACTTGCCGCAGAGTGACGAACTCAAGAAAGTAAGGTTGGAGGATTATAAAGGCAAGTGGCTCGTTCTCTTCTTTTACCCCGCTGATTTCTCTTTCATATGCCCGACAGAGCTTGAAGAACTCGCAGGACACCATGATAATTTCAAAAATATCGGCGCGGAAATCCTCGCTGTGAGCACGGATACGAAATGGACGCATAAAGCATGGCACGACGGCTCCAAGGCGGTGAAGAAGATCAAGTTCCCGATGCTCGCTGACCCCAACCATGAGCTCTCTCGGGCATTCGGGACGCTTATTGAGGAGGGAGACGATGCAGGACTCTCCCTTCGCGCCACGTTCATTATTAACCCCGAAGGCATTATTAAGGCGCTGGAAATTCACGACAACGGCATCGGCAGAAGCGCGAAAGAGCTGTACCGCAAGCTCCAGGCGGCAAAATTTGTCCACGAGCATGACGGCGTTCAAGTTTGCCCGGCAAGCTGGGAACCGGGAGACGATACGCTTGAACCGGAGCTCGGGTTGGTTGGGAAGATATGACCCCCTCTGTCCTTCGGACCTCTCCCCCCTGACAGGGGGAGAGGTTACACCGAAATCTCTGGCCTACCTCCTCCCCTGCCAAGGGGAGGTGCCCCAAGAAGAATGATTGGGGCGGAGGGGTCAGAGTAGGAAATATTTAATCATTATTCATACCAGCCATGATTACCCAAATCAAAAAGCGAAACGGCGATGTAGTGCCATTCGATAAGGCGAAAATTACCGAGGCCGCACGGAAAGCGTTCATCGGCGCAGGTGTTCCAATTACCGAGTCCAAACTTTCTGAAATCTCTGACAGTGTCTTGGTGCTGCTTCAAGATAAATTCAAGACAGAGAGAGTTCCGAATGTAGAAAATGTGCAGGACTTGGTGGAGCGGGCAATCATGGGAGCGGGGTACTTTGACGTCGCGAAGGCCTATATGCTCTACCGATACGAGCATACGAAGATCCGCGAGGAGAAAAAGCAAGAAATTTTACAGAAAATAGAAGAAAGCTCGCTTCTGGTTACGAAAAGATCCGGCAAGAAAGAACTTTTCTTACCCGAAAAGCTTCGAAGAACGCTTCTCTACCATGTGAAAGAAGAGGGAAGCTCCATCGACATTGAAGCTATCATCAAACAGTGCAAGGCTGAAGTGTACGATGGCGTTACGACCGAGGAGGTTCGGCGCGCGCTTATCATGACGGTGCGCTCCATGATCGAGCGCGATCCGGCGTATTCCAAGCTCGCCGCGCGGCTTCTTTTGGACAAAATTTATAAAACGGTATTTGGTGCGGATATTAACTACGAAGATCTTCCAGCCGCGCACGCGCAAGTTTTCGAGAAGAATATCAAAGAAGCGGTGAAGAACGAGCTTCTTGATGCGCGCATGCTTGATTTTGATTTCAAAGCAATCGGCAGGCAATTCAACTTGGAGAATGATTATCTTTTTGAATACATGGGACTTGAGATTCTTTCCTCTCGCTATTTCATGGAAGAGCCGGGGACGAACAGAACCCTGGAAACTCCGCAAATGTTTTGGATGCGCATCGCTATGGGAACGGCGCTTCAAGAAAAGAAGGAAGACAAAGAAAGAGTCGTGGCGGACTTCTATGCCGTGCTCTCCAACTTTTATTACACTCCCGGCGGGCGTACGATCTTCGCGGCAGGCGCGATTAAAGCGCAACTTTCTAATTGCTTTTTGAATACTGTTCCTGATTCGCTTGACGGTATTTTCAAAGCTATTTCTGACAACGCGCAATATCTCAAATGGTCGGGCGGCACCGGCACAGATTGGACGCCGCTTCGTTCTACCGGCGCCTATATAAAAGGTACGGGCGTAAGCAGCCAGGGCATCATCCCATTCCTTAAGATTGCCAATGATGTTAATGTCGCAATAAACAGGAGTGGCAAACGGCGCGGCGCAGGGTGCATTTATCTTGAAACATGGCACTTGGATATTGAAGATTTTATAGAGCTTCGTAAAAATACAGGCGATGAGAGGCGGCGTACGCATGACATCAACACCGCAAACTGGATTCCGGATCTCTTCATGAAGCGCGTTCGAGACAATGCTTCGTGGACGCTTTTCTCCCCGGAAGAAGTACCGGATCTTCACGAAATATACGGCGCGAAATTTGAAGAACAGTATGAAAATTATGAAAGAAAGGCAGATAGTGGGGAAATAAAACTCTGGAAGCGCTTGCCAGCCATAGACCTCTGGAAGAAGATGCTTGCCATGCTCTTTGAAACAGGCCATCCGTGGGTGACGTTCAAAGACCCTTGTAACATCCGTTCTCCGCAGGATCATGTGGGGGTAGTGCATAGTTCTAATCTCTGCACGGAGATCACGCTCAACACGGAACCGAATGAGACAGCAGTGTGTAACTTAGGCTCGCTTAACTTCGCGAAATTTGTCGTGAATGGGCGATTCGACAAAGAACTTGTGGGGAAGGTGACGCGCTCCGCAATCCGCATGCTTGATAATGTTATAGATATCAATTATTATCCGACAGAAGACGCGCGAAGGGGCAATATGCGGCATCGGCCGGTGGGCTTGGGCGTACGCGGCTATCACGATGCGCTCTACATGCAGGGCATTGATTTCGACTCCGCGCGGGCGGTAGAGTTTGCGGATGAGAGCATGGAAATCGTAGCGTACTATGCCATACTTGCGTCATCAGAGCTTGCGAAAGAGCGCGGAACATATTCAACATACAAAGGTTCAAAATGGGACAGAAATCTTTTCCCGCAGGACACGGTAGATCTCCTTGAGAAAGAAAGAGGAGAGAAGATAGAAGTAGTAAGAGGCGGTAAACTTGACTGGACTCCCGTTCGCGAGCACGTCAAGAAGTATGGCATGCGCAATTCCAATACAATAGCGATTGCTCCCACTGCAAGCACGGCGAACTTGGTGGGTTGTATTCCATGTGTTGAGCCTATCTACAAAAACATCTACGTAAAATCTAATAAAGAGGGAGAGTTTCCGGTGCTCAACAAATATCTTGTGGAAGCGCTGAAAGAGGCAGGGCTATGGAATAAAGGTATGCTCAATAAGATCAAATACTACGATGGCAGTGTGCAAAATATTTCTGAAATACCCCCGGAATTGAAAAGGAGATTCAAAGAAGTGTTTGAGATAGACCAACGCTGGCTGATTGAAGCCGCAGCACGGAGGGCAAAATGGATTGACCAGTCGCAATCGCTCAACGTTTTTTTCCGAGGCACATCGGGGCGTGAACTTTCGGAAGTGTATTTTCATGCATGGAAATTGGGCCTCAAGACTACATATTACTTGAGAACGCTTGGCGCGTCACAGGTAGAGAAGTCCACCGTAAGCACAGCAGAATTCGGATCAACGCACACAAGGAATCAGTATAGTGCAAAAGAAAGAATACAAGCTACGGTGCAGGCAGTCATTGAAGAGACAACCCCCATGCCTTCCGGCCTTGCATCCGGTCCTCAAATGGCAACTGTGCGCGCAGAGTTAGTGGAGACCGTGCAATTTGGGGGTGAATTTGGAGGCGAGAACGCCGCTCCCCGCATGACGCATGAAGAGTCCGAGCACCTCGCCCGCGTGATGAATGGGGAAGAGGTAGGGATCTGCGAGTCGTGCCATGGGTAGGAAATTTCATGGATATACGAATCATCACCAAACCCATCAGTCGCGATGAGTTGCGAGAAATTGCGCAGGAATTTTATGGTGAAATGTTGAAGGGCGTGGTGGATGTGAAGAAAGAAATTATAGCTGTCGGCGGAGAGTATCACATGGATAGCAATCTACTACTTATTGAAAATGGGTCAAATCAGCCGGATATTTGGGGGATAAATATTCATCTCGATAAAGATAAAGAGAATTGGCTTGAATATCGGTCGCTAATCAACATCCGCCCGGCGCAAGGCAATAGAGCCATGGAGCTTGCGAATGAGACAATCCGTGCTAAAATAAAAGAGATTGTAAACAGACTAATTTTATGACCACTTCAGTAACAAGAAAAGTTGATCCGATACGTTGGCACTCTTTCTCCTCGCTTACTCAGATGGGTAACATTGCAAGCGAGATAACGCGATTTCTCTCTGCGACCGGCGAACAAAGGGCGCGATCGCTTGAGAGGGCTCTTGAACTTGTAGACCTTACTCTAGAAGACGTAAAGAGCAGAACGGCACAGAAAGAAGAGATGCAAAAGCTTCGAGAAGTGATTGTATCTCAAGAAAAAATTGAGGGAAATAGGGAATCCCTTCTTGATTACTGCAACGCCTTCGGACTCGCTTGGGCATTACGCCAAATGCAATCATGAAAAACTTCTTCAAGCCGACAAGGGTGACGTGGTGGATGTTTGGGATCTTGTGTATAATGGCAGTTTGGCCTTATACTTGGTTCTTTATTGTTGATATACACAGCAGGGGGGTTTTTTACCAGATATTCTCCATATCACAGAAGATATTTTCTCCTGTTTCCACTATTATTTCTGGCTTCATTTTTTCAAATCTCGTTTATTCAAACACAATCCAGCTATTACGTCTGACAGCCTTGGTCTCTGTGAGTGTCCTTTATGCTTATTTTCTCGCCTCCCTCATCTCTTTCTTTTGGTACAAATTCTTTTCAAAACCAAAATTGTCTCTGGAGAACAGTACGAGTATAATAAAGTAGCCATGCCAATCGCCAAACACGCCAAACCGGTAGATATTAATAAGCGCCGCGTGATTAACGGCGGCGACGCTGACGTGATGCAGCTCTACCCCATGAAGCACACGTTTGCTTGGGATGCGTACAATACGGGCAATGCCAATCACTGGCTTCCGACGGAGATTTCCATGCAGAAGGATATTGAACAATGGAAGTCCCGTGATGTGCTTTCGCCGGACGAGCGACAGGCATTTGAGACTGTGCTTGGATTCTTTACCACGGCGGATTCTATTGCGGCGAACAATGTTGTTCTCGCACTCTACAAGCACGTCACGTCGCCGGAAGTCAGGATGTATCTCTTGCGTCAGGGGTATGAAGAGGCGAATCACACGCATTCCTACCAGTACATTGTGGAATCACTCGGCATGGATGAGAGCAAGATTTTCAATATGTATCGTGAGATAGAGGCGATTTACAATAAAGACAATCTCGTTCTTAGCTTGAACGAAGGCATTTTCGATCCGGCTTTTAAGACTGGTACATTTGAAAACGATCAGAAATTCCTTGAGAACTGGTGCGTATTTGCGCTCGTCTTGGAGGGCATCTTTTTCTATAGCTCATTTGCCGTCATGTTCGGCTTCCAGCGTTTGAATAAGCTCGTCGGATCTGCAGAGCAGATTCAATACATCATGCGCGATGAGTCGCAGCACCTAAATTTTGGCATCAATATTATCAACGCGATCAAGGAAGAACAGCCAGAACTGTGGACGAAAGAATTCCAAGCGCATATCGTTGATCTTGTAAAAAGGGCCGTCAAGCTGGAGTATGCCTTCGCCACGCAAGTGTTCCCCAAAGGCATTTTCGGCATGAATGCGGAAGGCTTCAGGCAGTATATTGAGCACATCGCCGATCGCCGCCTTGAGCGCGTGGGGCTTCCGGCTCAATACAACGTAGAGAATCCGTTCCCATGGATGAGCGAAGCAATAGATCTCTCTAAAGAAAAGAATTTCTTCGAAACTCGCGTCACCGAATACAAAGTCGGCGGACAATTGGAGTGGTAAACAAATACCCGCGAGACTCACCATCTCGCGGGGCAATACAACAGAGGAACTACTCTGATACGGGACAGATTCCCGAATAGTACAAATCGAGTTTATCCATCTCGTCCATTATGATCCTTAGGGTCTTTTGGGATGGCGGACAAAGCGGGGAACGCCATACAGGCAAGAGTAGTCCCAAGAGCGCCATCGCCGCCTTGATGGGAATGGGGTTTGTCTCCGCGAACATCGCTTTCATAATCGGGAAATGGCGCAAATGCGTTTCAAGTCTCGTACTCTGATTAAACACTTGTTTCCCGTCTACTATTTTTACAACAGCATTTGGCAGCAGATTGGATAAGACGGAAATAACTCCATGTGCCCCAACGGACATCATCGGCAGAGTCAGTGGATCATCGCCGCTTAAGTAAGTGAGATTTTTACCACACAAAAGGATGTCTTGCGTCACTCGCTCAACGCTACCTGTCGCTTCTTTAATCCCCACTATACATAGGTGTTCAGCCAGGCGAGCGAGCGTCTCTGGAAGAATATCCACCCCTGTTCGTCCGGGGATGTTATACACAATGACGGGAAGGCCAACATCTGCAACAGAAGTAAAATAATCCAGAAGTCCGGCTTGAGTAGGCCTATTATAGTAAGGTGTTACAACCAAGCACCCGTCCGCCCCGGCGTTCTTCGCGTGCTTCGTAAGCCCGATTGCCTCCGCAGTATTGTTAGAGCCGGTGCCAGCAACTATCGGTACGCGCCTGCGCGCTTCATCGATTACAATTTCTATAACGTGCACGTGCTCTTCTGGAGAGAGTGTCGGGCTTTCCCCCGTCGTGCCGCATGGAACCAGAAAATCAACTCCAGCTTCGATTTGAAGGTTAACAAGTACACGTAGAGCAATTTCATCCACAGATCGTTCGCTATCATCATTAAACGGCGTTACGAGCGCCGTGCCACAACCGGTAAATCTTCGCTTACTCATTTCTTCACTCCTAAAATTATTTGTGAATCCAGTGTCAAAGACACCAACCCTTTATCACTATACACAAAAAGACAGGAAGCTCAAGCTTTGCTATCATAGAGAAAGATACAACTTTAGCGTCTGCCGGAGGTTTCTATGTTTGGCAGTATATTTCGCGCGGCCATGTTCGCGAGCGCGGTGCTCATTTCCGGTTGCAGTCTTTTGACAGCGGACTTGATTCCGAGACGCGAGCTCACGCTTCCGCCGGCAGGAAACGAAGATACTCATCATGTCGGCAGAGCACATCTCTTTGCGCCCACGAGGAGCTGTGCCACGAAAGAGCTTGTCGTCCTTGTTCCAACTCCCGGGAGCGACCACAAGGAGCCGCACCAAGGGATGATTCCATTTCTTTTGGACCATTGCTATTTCGCGCTCCACATAGAGTGGGATGCAAATTCGTATGAGTTTGACACTCTCCGCGCTTCACGAACGGAAGAAGAATTCTTGAACCAGCTTCGGAAGCAGTCAGAGATCATTCTGCATGCCATCCACGATGTGCAAGAGTGGATTCGTTTGATAGAGGAGGGAGCGAAAGAGCCTTTTGAGAAGATACATATTATCGGTTTCAGCATGGGCAATATTCTCGCCATACCGGTTGCGGCGGAATATCCAAAAATAGAAAAGGCCATCATCTTCGGCGGCGGCGGGATGCTTCGCGAGGTCTTCGCTTCAAGTGAAGAGGAGGATATTCAAAACATGCGAGAGAAAATTCTCAAGCGTTTTCATTGGGAAAGGGTGGATTATGCAAGAAAAATAGCGCCCATTCTGCGTGTTATTGATCCAATATATCCGGCGCAAAAACTGAAAGCATGCAATGTACTTTTCTTTGAGGCTTCTCTTGATGGATTCCTTCCGCCGCAATCACGAGAAGCGTTGTGGGAAGCGTTGGGGAAACCGAAGAAGCACATCTTTTATCTCGCTACACACAAGTTGATGTTTTGGCCGATGTTCATCCCAGGGCTCGCGTATCCGCAGAAAAAGATTATTGAGTTTCTGCAAGGGCCTTCATGCGCATGACTATTTTGGCTTTCCTCAATGGCAAGTATCTCCCAGTTGGCGGGATGGCTCTCGGCGCGCCGGGGGATCGGGTTCACGGTACAAGCGACTCCTATATCTATCCGCTTTTTCTCGGCTAGTTTCGTATCTTTTTTAATTCCATTTTCTTTATATAGAAAAGCCACGGTTTGTCAAATCAATCAAGATTTTGACAGACCGTTTTCTTTTGCGATTAAGGATTTGTGTGGTATCATTTTCACATTATCTTTCGTCTTTATAATTCCCTCATGCACCCCGACCGGCAATTTAAGATCGTTTCTCTCGCACTTCTTTTTGCGGCGGTGCTTTTCCCTGCTGGCGTATATCTTGCGGCAAAAAATCTTTCGGCAAAAATAAACGCGAGAACTTTCCCGGCCGAAGAGAGCGGTGCGAATGTCGACGGTATTCAAGCGTCCCAAAATTCTCCTGCGAGTTTTTCAGCGGATATCCACCTCCCGCCCGAAGAATTTTTCAATAGCATTTCACTTCGCGCAAAGGCGGTGTACGTCTATGACATGCGGCTCGGCCGCGTGCTCTATGAGAAGAATGCAGAAACTGCTCGGCCCCTTGCCTCACTTACGAAAATTATGACCGCGTTCGTTGCTGCCAATCTTTCCAAAGATTTTCCGGTAGAGATTACGCGTCTTGCTCTTGAAAACGCCACAACCTCTTCTACTACGATAGCGCTTAAAGAAGGAGAGCGTTGGAGTCTTGGGAATCTTCTTTCCTATACCCTTCTTGTTTCTTCAAATGAAGGCGCGAATGCTCTCGCTTTGGTCGGCGGGAGAGAACTTTTGAAAAACAAAGAAAAAGACACGACAGATGAGCAAGATTCGGAGGCGGCATTTGTGGGAGAGATGAATAGAAGCGCGTCCTCGCTCGGGCTTGCCAGTATGAAATTTTACAATCCGAGCGGATTGGATGTTCTAGACGACAAAAGCGGGGGATATGGCTCGGCAAGGGACGTAGCCCTTCTTTTCTCATACATTTTGAAAAAAAGCCCGGAAATTTTCGCCGGGACAGCAGAATCAAGAGATTCTTTTGCCAAGCTTGATGGCACCCGGCAGAATGCCTGGAATACCAATCCGCTTGTGCGAACCATACCCGGTCTTCTCGCGTCCAAAACCGGTTACACTGACCTTGCCGGCGGCAACCTCGCTCTCGCTTTGAATATCGGTCCCATGCGCCCCGTTATCATCGTCATCTTAGGCTCCACCAAAGACGGTCGCTTTGTTGATGCAGAGAAGCTCGTCAATGCGAGCACGCGCGCAATAGCGCAATAGATTTATGCCAACTCTCTCCATCATCGCGACGCCGATTGGGAATCTGGAAGACATTACGCTTCGGGCTCTTCGCGTATTGCGCGAGGCGGATGCAATACTGTGCGAAGACACGCGAGTGACAGCGAAATTGCTCGCGAAGTATGATATTAAAAAATCTCTCATCTCTTATCATTCTCACTCGAAGCTTGCAAAAGTAGAGAAAATTTTTGAAATGTTGGAAGACGGGAAAAATCTTGTGCTTGTATCTGACGCGGGAACGCCGGGGGTCTGTGATCCGGGGTCACTCTTGGTTGCGCAAGTGAGAGAGAAGTTTGGAGACAGTGTAAGTATAGTCCCCATTCCCGGACCGTCTGCTCTTACTGCTGCGCTCTCTGCCGCCGGGATTTCGGCGAGTGAGTTTTTATTTTTGGGATTTCTGCCCCACAAGAAGGGAAGGGAGACGTTCTTCAAAGAAATTGCTTCTTTAAAACGCGCGGTAGTTTTTTATGAGTCTCCGCATAGGATTTTAAAGACTTTACAGTCGCTTGGAGGGTATGCCCCAGAGAAAAAAATAGTGATAGCGCGCGAGATTACAAAAGTATTTGAAGAATTTATCTCAGGGACCGAAAGCGAGCTCTTGAAGTTTTTCAAAAATCATCCTGAAAAAGCACGAGGAGAATTTGTTGTTATCGTCGCGCCGTGATAGTATAAAAGCACTATGAAGAAAACACTTGTCACTTTCGGCATACTGCTTATTCTGATGCCGTTTCTTGGATTTCTCCAATCGTGGAAAGATATATTCTCCATTATCGCTGGGCTGGTGCTCCTTTTTATCGCTTTCTTCAATCGTCGCGTCGCTCTTTCAGCGAAGGAAGAGACAAAAGAAGACGTGGACGGAAACACAAGAGAAGCGAGTAGTGAGACGGGTGGTGACCTCACAGTTACTAAAGAAGAAACTCTTTAAATTTACATGACCCGCGCCAAGTGCCTAGCGTATGTGGGAAGCATGTGTGCCGGTGCTATTTTTGTTGCTGGGTTTTCCGACTCGTCCCCTTTTGCCGGCGCTTTTGAATACGCGAGAGATTCTTCCGGCGCATCAATTCTCTCCGAACAGCCTAAAACTCCCGGGAATACTGGAGGTATAGCAATAACCCATATACCCACGCCGGATTCCGTGAAGGCTATCTATATGTCCTCTTGGGTTGCTGCAACCCCGTCAATGCGCGAGAAGCTCGTGCGGCTCATTGATGAGACGGAAATAAATGCCGTCATCATCGATGTCAAAGATTACACAGGGAAGATATCATTTCCTATGGACAATGCCGAAATTAAAAGAATCGGTTCCTATGAGAAGCGTATACCCGATATCGTAGAATTCATCGACAGTCTTCACAAAAAAGGAGTGTATGTAATAGGCCGTGTCGCCGTATTTCAAGATCCGTACTATGCCAGGTTGGAACCGAAATTTGCCGTGAAGCGTAGCGACGGAGCGCTGTGGAAAGATCGGAAGGGTGCTCTCTGGCTTGATGCCGGCGCGATACCGGTATGGGAATATGCGATCGTTATAGCGAAGGAATCTTACAGGGTGGGATTTGATGAAATCAACTTTGATTATATCCGCTTCCCGTCCGACGGCAACATGAACGATATTGTTTTTCCGATCTCCGGCAATCGTCCGAAAGAAGAAGTGGTGCGGGAAATGTGGCAAGAGCTCGGTTGGGCGATGAAGAAGGCGGGCATTCCGTCTTCAGCGGATGTTTTCGGAATGACTACAACTGCACAGGATGACATGAATATTGGGCAGATTTTTGAAGACTCACTTTCCTCTTTTGACTTCAGCGCGCCCATGGTGTACCCCTCGCACTATCCGGGTGATTGGAACGGTATAGCGAATCCGGCGGCGCATCCGTATGAAGTTATTAAATATTCTATCGGGGCGGCAGTAGAGCGGGCACAGAGAGCTTCCTCTTCTCAAAAGCAGATCAGACCATGGCTTCAGGATTTTGATCTTGGCGCCGACTATGGAGCGAAAGAAGTCCGCGCACAAATTCAAGCACTCGACGAACTCGGTGTCAAGTCTTGGATGCTTTGGGATCCGTCAAACCAGTACACGCGGGGAGCGCTCAAGGGCGAGTAGCCAATGCAGAACAAAGTTTTCCACTCCTGCTTGCTTCAAGTGGATGGTATTATGGTGTCAACATACTTTTAGTATTTTTGATACTGGTCGAGCAAAACAGCACGCTTTATTATCTTTTCATATTTTAATCGCATGAATATCGGTCCTCAACAAAAGAGAAAGCCGGACATGATGGTTACCTTTATGGTAATTTCCGGACTTATGATACTCACCCTTCTTCTTCTTGCGGTAGTCACGGCGAAGTAAATTTGGTACGATGGGAGTGTGAAATACTTTCCCACCATTGGCCTTGAAATACACGCGGAACTGAAGACGCAAACCAAGATGTTCTGCGGGTCTTTGAACGATCCGGAAGAAAAAGAACCCAATGTCAATATTTGCCCTGTCTGTCTCGGCTATCCGGGAACGCTGCCAGTCATTAATAAAGAAGCAGTGAAGCATGTTCTTGTAGTAGGAAGGGCTCTTGGCAGCAAGATAGCTGACCTTACGGAATTTGATAGAAAGAATTACTTTTATCCCGATATCCCAAAAGGGTACCAAATCAGCCAGTACAAATATCCCCTCGTCACTGGCGGCAGTCTGAACGGCGTCGAGATTACACGCGTGCATCTAGAAGAAGACACGGCGCGGTCCAGTCATGATAAGGGGGACTATTCCCTCGTTGATTTCAATCGCGCAGGGCTGCCCTTGATGGAGCTTGTGACGGAGCCGGTTATACATTCTGCCAAAGAAGCCGGCGCTTTTGCGCGCGAACTCCAGTTGCTTCTCCGCGCCCTTGTCGTTTCGGATGCGAATATGGAGAAAGGCGAAATGCGCGTCGAGGCGAATATTTCTATTTCCGGCGAAGAAGGGAAGTTGGGTACGAAAGTAGAAGTGAAAAATTTGAATTCATTCCGTGCCGTGGAGAAGGCAATAGAATATGAGATAGCGCGGCATACACAGGCGCTCGAGTCGGGAGAAAAGATTATTCAAGAGACGCGCGGATGGGATGAAGCGCGTCAAAAAACCTTTACACAGCGCGAGAAAGAGAGTGCGCACGATTATCGTTATTTTCCCGATCCGGATCTCCCCAAGCTCAAGCTCTCTGAAATCCTAGAATTTCAAAATATCGAGCTTCCAGAATTGCCGTGGGAAAAACGCGGGCGCTACAAGAAAGATTTCGGCATTAAAGACGAGGATATAGAAATGTACATGGCCGACTTTTGGTTGGGAAGCTTTTTTGAAGGCGTAATGTCCTCTTTCGCTAAGGCCACGAAGGGTGAAGCAATTCTCGCGTCCAACTACATTACTTCAGATCTTGCGGGGCTGATTAAAAACAATCCTGACGTACCTGTTCACAAAAATATACTCACAAAAGATTTCGCCACACTCGTCCTCATGCTTGCAGATAAGAAGATCTCCTCCAGAGCTGCGAAAGATATTTTGACTGAAATGTTCTTAAATGGAACGAGTCCAGAAAAAATAGCCGAAGAGAAAAACTTGCTCCAGAAAAGCAATGAAAGTGAGTTGACTGTGATAGTGCAAAAGATTATCACAGATAACCCGAAAGTTGTGCAAGATTATCAAGCCGGCAAAGAGGCATCTCTCCAATTCCTCGTCGGCCAAGGCATGAAAGTAACCAAGGGGAGTGCGAATCCGGAGATGTTGAAAAAAATATTGGTGGAGGAGCTGAAAAAGTAGGACGCTATTTGCATTCTTTTTTGAGATTTGATAGAGTTATGAACATGAAAAAAGAAGTGACAATTAACGATGTTATAGCGCTAATTGAGGCAGTTCGTGCTGAACTTAAGGCTAGTTTTGAATCCCAGATTGGCACTCTTCATTCTGAAATAGGAACCGAACTTGGCACTCTTCGTTCTGAAATAGGAAC
>CAZRNX010000007.1:13424-15806 GCA_964601555.1 uncultured Candidatus Saccharibacteria bacterium
GAACTTGGCACTCTTCGTTCTGAAATAGGAACTACTCGCCTTGAACTTCTCCAACATATTGACGCGCTTCACGAGAATCTCTCAGAATTTCAAAAAGAGACGAGAACTTCTCTACGCGACTTGCAGGAAGGAGCTTTTACAAAAGAAGAAAAAGAGGAAGTTCTTGTCATGACGCACCACTACGACAACTGGTTGGAGCAGGACACACTGGGGAAAGGGAGGATTACACTGGAAAGAGAAGAATACGATAGTGCGGCGCTTGCAAGAGGATTTCCAAATCGTTTTCAAGCAGTTGCAACGTAGCCCAATGCGCAAATATAATATAGAGTTGTTGAAAACTTCGTGCTTTGGTGCATGTTTTTTTCTTTTTCTTTGATATACTAAAAGCATGAATAAAATTCGTGTTGCGGTGAACGGGTTGGGGCGCATTGGGAGAGCGTTTGTGAAGCTCGCGCGAGAGCGGGAGGAAATTGAGGTTGTCGCCGTGAATGACCTGGGCGATATGGCGAATCTTATGTATCTTCTGAAGTATGACAGCGCATATGGCCGCGCGAATTTTGATATAGCTATGATGACCGGCGAAGATGGCAATCTGTACTTCAAAATAGACGGGACGTGGATCAGATTTTTCAGCGAAAAGAACCCTACCCATCTTCCGTGGGGGCAGATGAATATAGATGTCGTCGTAGAGTCAACGGGGTTTTTTACAGAATATGACAAAGCCGCACTGCACGTGAGAGCCGGCGCGAAGAAAGTAGTGATTACAGCGCCCGCGCATGGGACTCCGCCCGAAGGCATGACGGCCGGTACGATACTCGTGGGGGTGAACGAAAAGAAATTCGCAACATGCCAAATCTCTTCCAATGCTTCATGCACTACCAATTCAGCGTCACCAGTCGTGCAGATTTTGCATGGAAAGATAGGCATTGAGAAAGCGATGCTCTCTACCGTACACGGCTACACCGCAACGCAAAAGCTTGTAGATTCGCCCGACGCGAAAGATTTCAGAAGGGGACGGGCTGGTGCAGTGAACATAGTTCCTTCCACCACGGGTGCCGCAGAAGCAGTAACGCAGGCAATCACGGAGCTAGAAGGGAAGTTCGACGGTCTTGCATTTCGCGTGTCCACGATCACCGGCTCTATTGCTGACATCACTTTTCTCGCAAGTCGCGATACGAGCGTTGAAGAAGTAAATACTATCCTGCGCGAAGCGGCGCTAGAAGATCGCTGGAAGAAAGTTTTCGCCGTTACCACAGAACCATTAGTCTCCACTGACATAATAGGCATACGCTACGCCTCTATTGCCGATCTCGGCCTCACCAAAGTCGTAGACGGCAATCTCGTCAAAGTCTGCGCATGGTATGATAATGAGATGGGGTACACCGCTTCTTTGGTGGAGCATGTGGTGAGAGCGGGGAGTAGTTTAAAATGAGAAAATGAATGAAAAATATTGGTTCAGAGAAGCAAAGATAGGTCTCATTGTCGTCTTTTTTATTCTTGTTAGCACTCACTTTTATCAGTAGCTTCACATTGTTGGGAATCTTGATTGGCAGACTTTACGGAAAGTTTAAAAACAAGAAATCTGTCGCATAACACTTTCTTATGAAAATCTTTATTGGATCAGATCATGCGGGGTTTGAGCTTAAGGCGAAGCTTATTCCGTGGCTGCAATCTCTTGGACATCATGTGGAAGACAAGGGGGCTTTTGTATTGGATGAGAGAGACGACTATCCTGATTTTATAGAGCCGGTGGCGAATCTTGTATCAGGGCTTGGAGGAGACGCGAATGCTGTACGGGGAATTATTATTGGCGGATCGGGGCAGGGCGAGGCAATGCTTGCCAATAGATTTCCTCATGTGCGCGCGGTTGTGTTCAACGGTCAGTATGAGCCGGTGACGGATGGCAGACAAATTCCGGACGAAATCTTGCTTTCGCGCGATCACAATGACTCCAACGTCCTTGCTCTTGGCGCAAGATTTTTAAGTGGGGAAGAGGCAAGGGATGCGGTGGAGAAGTGGATTAACACGCCGTTTTCTGGCGACGAGAGGCATAAGCGGCGATTGGAGAAGATTAATAAGGCGACGGCGAGAGTGCATATGAATTGGAAAAGGTAATATGGAAATCATTCCCGCAATTATGCCGAAAAGCTTCGAGGATCTTCGCGAGAAGGCTGGTTCCGTACGCTCTTTAGCGAAAACAGTGCAGATTGACATCATGGACGGGAAGTTTGTTCCACCTCTTGGCTGGCCGCTTCGGGAAGAAGACAAAGAAGAGTTTCAGAAAATTATCGACGGTGAGACATCTTTGCCATATTGGCACGAAATAAACTATGAGGCGGATTTGATGGTTAGAGGTCCTGAAACAGAAATGGGCGCATGGGT
>CAZRNX010000008.1:0-15582 GCA_964601555.1 uncultured Candidatus Saccharibacteria bacterium
TTATAATAACAAAAGTAAATTAAAAAATATGCAGATCGACTGAGGGTTAGTCAGACGATCTGCTACGTCGCGTCGAGAGAATCAAGCCCGGAAATAGCCATAGGGCTTCCCCTCCTCCGGTTTCTTTTCATCCAGCATTTTTTGTCTCGCGTTTTCACGAACAGAGAGTTTTCCCGGATCCTCATCCTCGATTCGTACTGGTTGTCCGGAAATGACTGCCCCCTCACGCATCGACAAAATTGCCTCCTTGATCTGGCCCCAGACCTCGCCGGGGAACATCCACAGCTTCCCGCGAAACTTTAGTCCTAGAACAACCAAAAGCACCAGAAATGGCGCGAAGGCCAGATAAATTACGGGGTGTTCAAAAATGAACATAACCCACCTCCAAGAATATAAAAAAGTTTAGAACTGCCTCATGGCTTCAACCCTGATGAAGCTGGGTTTCATCTTTAAGTATATCATGAATCTATCATGAAAGTCAACCGGTTAGTTTGGGGATAACTATTCTAAGCCTTAAAATAAGACCTTTATGCCTCCACGAGCTTTTTGTACAATTCAAAAGCGGCGCGAGCGTCCGAAAGCGCCGTGTGAGCATTCGGGTTCGGTATGCCGAAATGCTCGCAGAGCGACCGGAGAGAGAACTTCTCTGCCCTCGGATCGTGGTACAGTTTTCCAAAGGCAAGCGAGAGCGTGTCTATCTTGTGATAGTGCATTTCGTTCTTTACGCCGGATTTCTTGAATGCCTGATCAATGAAGCCCTGATCAAAAGAGACATTGTGAGCGACAAGAGACGCGCTCTTGGTAATCTTTCCGAACGCTTCCATGACTTTGGGCAGGTCAGCGGCAAAAATCCACTTTCCAGCCATGTAGCCGTTAATCTGAAGCGACTCCGGATCAGCGAGGTCAATATGCTCGGGTTTGATCTTCCATTCATGTTCCTCCAGTACCTCTACCGTTGGGCCGCGGCCGGATGTCGGGATCTGCCGCGCAAGCACTACGGCAAGCTCTATGAGCTCATGCCGAAGGGGATCAAGTCCCGTCGTTTCTACATCTACGAATGCGAGGTTGTGTTTTTTCATCAGTCCTAGGGTTTCTTCCCCGCCTGTATCTGTTTGATATAGAATTCTCCCTGTTCTTTAAACTGCGGTTCCATCTCTATGACTTTTCTGATTTCCGCTATTGCTTTCGCATTCTGTCCGAGCTCGGAATACCCGGCCGCAAGGCGAAGGTGCGCGTCGGGAGAGTTTGGGTTATTTTTTACGCGAAGTTCGAGAATCGCCACCGCTTTGCCGAATTGCCCTGTCGCGCCATACGCATTCACCAAATTATCGTCATCTACTACGATCGTGCTGAAATTTTGCATAAGAATCTCCTCGGCAAGCTTGTTATCGCCTGCGTGTACCGCGACGATGGCGTAAATGCGAGCGGCTTCTTTGAAGCTCGGCTCAAGCTCGTACGCTTCTTTAGCGGCCGCAAGCGCGCTGGCTGCATCTTTTTTGCTCAAATAAGCACTCGCAAGATCGAAAAGTATCGTTTGCTTCTTAGGACTCTGCTCGCGCGCAATCTTGAGATGCGCGATTGCTTCGTCTCCCATATTGAAGCGCGAGAGAAGAATCGCGGCGAAGGACTCGTACCTTGCATCTCCCGGGAACCGCTCATTCTGGAGAAGGATTTCCTGCTTTGCGAGGTCAAAAAATTGCTGAGTTGTTTCCGGCGGCGCATTCAACTCTTTCACCCTGATGGCAGTCTGCACCAACTGTTCTCGCGCCTCGCTCGTGCCGAAAGTATTGTATGCTATGGCGTCTTTGAGGAATTCCAGATTTTTCGAGAGTCCTTCCTCATGCGGCTGAAGCCCTTTGATCAGCGTCGCATTGGCGAGATACGGCCGGACATTGACGAAGTATGCCGCGGCGGCAAGTAACACAATGACAGCAAGAAGTGCCGGAAGCGGCTCCCGCATCGAGTTCCTGCCCGCCGCAACACCACCCCCTTGATCTGCAAGCGCGCGGTGGTGGAAATATGCAAGGAATGAGAAGAAGAAAATATAGCTTCCAAGGTTGTCGAAGACGAAGAAGTTGTGGATGAAATACGCGGCGAGAAGGCCTGTCAAAATGCTCTTCTCTGCTACTGTAAATCCTCCATCCCCTATATGCCCCAAATGCGCGAACCAGTGCCTGATGCGCCCGAAGAAGGAAACGTTCCCCGCCTGAATGCCCGAGTGCCAGATATAATAGAGCAACACGACGAAGAGCGCGAGATAAGCAAGAAGCCCCAAGAGTCCGCCGGCGACGAGCCAGTCAAAGAAAATATTGTGCGCGCGATCGAACCATTGTTCTTGCGCGTACATGCCCGGATTGTAATATTTGTTGAAGACGAAATTGAAATTCTCCTGCCCCCAACCGAGAATCGGCCTCTCTTTAAAGCCTTGGAGTGCCATGTCCCATACCATGAAGCGCGACTTCGTTGTAGTCTCGATAAGTGAAATGTCGGCAAGGCGCTTCAGGGGCGCGGAATTCTGCACAACGGCAGAGTCTTTCATCGCAAAAAATCCGCCGACAAGAAGCACCGTCAGAACAACGCCGCCAAGAGCAATCTTTCGCACAGCACGAGCTGACGAACTCTTTTCGAAAACGGCCACAAGAAGCATCGTGAGAAATGCGCCTACAAAGAGTCCAACAATACTCCCTCTGGTCTGCGTGTAGAAGAGCATCACAACCTCAAGAAGTATCGCCAAGCAGTAGATATACCGCAGGATTGCATTCCCTTTCGCGCGGGCGAAAAGAAATGCCGCAAGGAAAATATGCACGAGAAGATACACCGCCATGTATGCGGAATTGCCGAACCTGCCGTCAATGCGCGTTTCGCTCTGGCTGATGTCGAATGTCCCCAGAAGCTGGAGGGTGCCATACGCCGCCATAAGGACGCTAGCCAGAACGGTCGTCTGAAACCACCTCTCCCACAATTTCTCACTCGTGAGCACAGCACTCGCCGCGAGGAAATACATGAAGAAATGGAGCAGCCCCACGAACCCTTCCATGCGCTCATAGTTGGACCAGAAGCTCTTGTAAGGATTCACTCCGAACATGTCGGCGAGAAAGACGATTGCAACAAATACGCCAAGCGTCCACAGTATCGGCGAGAGCTTGGGCCGATATGCAGGACTCATGTACGCAAGTACGAGCCACGCGGCAAACATTATTTCAACAAGAGCGCGGAAAGCAAAATTCTTGCTTGTTATAAATGGGAAAAAGAGATCGTTAAAAATAATAAAAACGACAAACGGAGCAAGAAATGCCCCTGCGAGTACGACATAGCGCAAGATATTGTGTAGAATCATAATGCGAAAAGTATAGCATATAGCATAAAAAAGGAAACCGGCCCCCACAAACGCTCTGGGGCCGGCTAGTTTGCACCGGGTAACTTAGAAGCAGGAACTCAAGTCATCTGCCGAACAGATCGCCGTGCCATGGCGAGAAACGACGACGCTTCCGCCCGCGTTGGCAAGTTCCGCGGCTTCGCGAAGAGATACTCCCGAAACAACAGAGAGCGCAAGTATGGCAAGCGTCGTATCGCCCGTGCCACGAACATCATAGACTTCCCGTGGGAATGCGGGTACATGCATTACCGCGGCGGACTCGCCGAGAAGCATGCCGTCTTGTCCGAGCGTTACAACAATAACTTCAGAAAAAAGGCTGTCTCTAAGCATCCGTATGATGTCTTCCGCATTCGCGAACCCTGATGAAAACTTCTCTCGAGCGGCCGCTTCCGCCTCCGTCCTGTTCAACTTGACAAGGTACGCTCCTTTGAATATGGTGAGGTTTTCCGGCTTGCAATCAACGAAAACTTTAATCTTCTTCTTGTTCGCTTCCTCAAGGGCCCGGGAGACCACGCGCTTCGTTAGCGCGCCTTTTTTATAGTCCGAAAGGATCACGGCGCCAACGCCCGACCGGATTTTCCCGGCAACCAACGAAATAAAACTATTCTCCATGGGAGCATCCGTACTTTCGTTACCATTGTCTTCGAAGTCCATCCGTATGATCTGCTGATTGCGGCTGAAATCGGATGCGCGGATCTTCAGGGTTGTGCAGGCTTTCGAAAATTGAAATACCGCTTCATGCCCTATTCCGCGATTCGCGGCTTCCCGAAGGATCCAGCCCCCCGCATCGTCCTCTCCGACAATCCCGGCAAGTTCAACATGAGCGCCAAGTGCGCGGATATTGTTCGCAACGTTCGCGGCTCCGCCAAGGTATCGCTGTTCCTCCGCCACGCGAAGAATCGGCACCGGCGCTTCCGGAGATATCCTCTCAACAACGCCTCTCCAATCCTTATCAAGCATAATATCGCCAACCACCAAAACTTTCAGCCGGCTGAAAGACCCAAGTATTTCAGCCACTCTCGCCTTTTCCAACATGGGGTATACCTCACTTCTCTTATTGTAAGAAACACATGCCTCTCCGAAGAATATCTGAAAAAAATAAAAAAACAACTGGCAACCCGCTCATTTCTCCAGTACTATAAAAGAATGCTTGGGGTTATTTTTAAGCGCACGGACCGGCTCCTTAAGACCGACACGGTATATGTCGCCCGTGGTGGTTTCTGGCTCGGCACGGGACAGGCAGTTGCCATGCTCACAGGATTCCTCCTCGCAACCGCCTTCGCCAATCTTTTGCCACAGAATACATTCGGTAATTATAAATACATCCTCTCCGTGGCTAGAATTCTCGGCGCCTTCTCCTTAAGCCAGATCGGGGTGGCAGTTACACAGGCGACGGCACGCGGCTTCGGCGGCGCGCTCACGCAGGGTTTTCGCACCAATCTCCGGTGGAGTGGCGGGATGCTTCTCGGAGTGCTTGCCCTCGTCGCTTATTACTTCATTCGGGGCAACGCGCTTCTCTCCGCGTCGTTCCTTATGGTCGGCATTGCGACTCCCGTCATCGCAAGCGCAAACCTCTACATCGCCTATCTTTCCGGCAAGAAAGATTTCAAAACGATGGCGCTTTATGGCATGATTCACACCACACTGCCCGCGGCCGCCCTCATCACCACGCTTTTCCTCACGAAGAGCCTCCTTGCGATTATCGTCGTTTATTTCCTCTCTCAAGCCGCCGTATCTTTCTATTTGTATCAAAGAACTGCACGACTCTATCGGTATGAAAGTACTGGAGAAGATCCGGAACTCGTTTCGTACAGCAAGCATTTGAGCATCATGGATTGGATTGGGATAATCGCACAACAGGTTGATAAAATCCTCGTTTTCCATTTCCTGGGAGCGGCGCAACTTGCCATCTACGCATTCGCCACCGCACCGGTTGACCAACTCCAGTCGGGAAAGAAGATACTCCGTGCGCTATCATTGCCGAAGATGAGCAAGCGTTCTTTCGGAGAATTGCAATCGTCGGGAGCGCGAAAAGAGTTCTTTCTTGTCGCATATGCTCTCGTACTTGCCGGCATCTACGCGCTTCTCGCGCCGTATTTTTACGAATTCTTCTTCCCTCAATACCTTGACTCCGTATTCTACTCGCAGGTGTACTCTCTCACCCTGCTAGCAATCTCCGGCACCTTATTCGGTCAAACGCTCGTTGCGCACAAAAAGAAGAAAGAACTCTATATTCTGAGAATTATCGTTCCCATCGTTGAAATAATTCTTTTCCTCGCGCTCCTTCCCCTCTACGGCCTCATGGGACTTATTGCAACGCGCATTTTTATAAAAGTATTCAGCAGCTTCCTGTCATTCTATTTTGTGAAGTTTCCGCTCGGGAACGTTGGGAATGCAGATTCGCCAAGCGCCCCAACCAGCTGATCCACCACCCATGCGCTCCCGTTTTGGTACGGATCACCGAAATATCGCTCCTGCAGTTCTTTGAGAGTTTCCTTAGAAATGGAGCGAATATTTTTTATTTTTTCTATCAACTCTTTTGGATTTTCGGCAAAGAATGCCTGCCCCTTGCCATACTCCTTCAAATCATAATAGTCCCCCCACTTTTGAGTACGGAAGAAAATCGGAACCCTTAGTTGAAGTAACGCCTCAAGAACGCCAGTGCTCTGGCATCCGACGGTGACGTCTATATTCCTGATAGCGTCTTGCATGGTCCCCTTCACAATGTTCAGATGTGGATGCTCCAAAATACTCGGCTCATTTTGTAGAAGCCACTGCTCAAATCCATCCCGGTATGGCCGAAACTTGATCGTTATATCAAGGTCTTTATTCTTCAATAATTCATTGAGGTACGGCAAAACCTCGCGCGGCACGGCCATTCCTTCAGAAAGAAACAGGACTCGTATAGCTCCGCGTGGCATTGCGTGAGATGATTGTGGATTGTCATCTTTCATAAGAGGTCTCATGGGACCGGATACATAGAGCTGTTCCGGCTTGTATGCCTTGCTATATTTTTCAAAATATGCGCGCCACCACTCACTCCATAAGCCGTACCTATCAACGGACAGCGTTTTTCCTCCATCAAATCCTGACATAAAGTCATATACATTATGGTGGCGGGAGGTTGCACCATGCAAAATGCCAACCGTGGGTATTACGTTTAGTTTGCAGCCCAGCAAAGTATGAAAATTCCTCTCATTTCCAGCCGGGATAAATGCAACCCTTATGCCGACCATACGCAAAATCCCTCTCATAATTCGTATCGCCCATATATCATCATAGAGAGATAGAAGAGAAGTTGTTGCCATAAAATATTTAAATTTCTCTTCCGGGTCGGTCATGAAATTAAACGCATGTTCCCCAAATTTTTGCCTTGCGGCAAGGCGTCCAAAGGAGAGTACACTCGCGAAACGCCCGAGAAAGACGATGGCGTCCGAATATATGACAGGCCTCTTTCTTTTCGCCGCGTGCACAAGCACATTCCTCCATGATTCCAGTCCACGTATGAATTCGACGAAAGGAAGCTTTCTCTTCCGCAGTTCTTCGTAGATAAATTTCATTCTGAAGTCATAATCTTTACCCTTGTCAAATTTGTCTCCGGTAAAGATCATAATCCGCTTCCTCTGGAAAATACATACCGGAAGATAAAGAAGTGTGAGCATGATTTGAAGCAGAACTCCGAACGGAAGGAAGGGGGGGGATTGGGGTCCAGGCTCGCGTATCACAGACATCTTGCATCCATACGCGCGGAGATAGCAGGAGAAGAGATTTCTATACGGCAACCGATAGAAATATATATGACGGAAATCTTTCAGGTACCCAAGTAATCGCTTATATTGAGTATACGGGACGCATGAAAAAAGAAGGAGGCGGTTGTAGTGTATCCACCACAGTTCATATCCTTTATACACAGACTCTTTCACCAGCCGACTACCACCGGGGGATTTGAGACGGGAGAGTTCTTCAACAAGCACGTTGGCTTCATAAATGCTTCCGGATTCGACAAGGTTCTCAAGGGATACCCACTCACGGCCCAGCGTTTGAATCTTTTCCTTGAGATTTTCCGGCGCGATAACTACGCCAAACGAAGCGCCTGATTTCAATTTTTGTATTTCTCTTTGTGAGAGATTCTTCTGGAAAACGACCAGCACCGGCATCAAGATATTCATTTTATAAATATTTTACCCGCTTCACCGTTTTCAACGTTTTACAACATCATCAATCTTTTTCAGCATTTTTAAATAAGATTCGAGCTCTTTCAATGGCATTGAGTTTGGGCCGTCGACCAGTGCCTTGTCCGGGTTGTCATGAACTTCTAGAAAAATTCCCGCAATTCCGACCGCAATGGCCGCGCGCGACAAAGGGGCAATAAATTCTCGCTGTCCCCCTGACGACGCCCCGTGTCCGCCAGGCAGCTGGACAGAATGGCCAGCATCAAAGATAACAGGGTAGCCGAATTTTTTCATAATTTCCAGCGATCGCATATCAACAATGAGATTGTGGTAGCCAAACATAACGCCACGTTCAGTGAATACGCATTTTGTGTTTTTTTGAGATTCGATTTTTCCGATAATGCCGGGGATGTCATCCGGTGCCGAAAATTGACCTTTCTTGATGTTCACCGGTTTGCCCGTTCTTGCAGCCGCGACAACCAAGTCTGTCTGCCGAGAAAGAAGAGCCGGTATTTGAATCATGTCCAATATGCGGCCGGCTGCTGTGGCTTCTTCGGAAGTATGGACATCCGCCGTGATGGGTATGTTCAACGTATCTTTTATTTTTTGATATACCGGCATGGCTTTCGTCAGTCCCGGCCCACGATACGCCGCAATTGATGTTCGGTTCGCTTTGTCGTACGAGCACTTGAAAACAAATGGTATTCTCAGTTTATTCGTGATTGCCTTCATCTTTCCCGCCATCATCAAGGCATGGCGCTCCGACTCTATCACGTCTGGACCGCCGATAAAAACGAATTTTGAGAAATTGTTTAGCTTTATTTTTTGTATACTGACTGTTTTCATATTCGATATGCTGATCTACTCAACCCCTGTGAGAAAACCCCTCTCTTTAAACAAGAACAACAGATCAACTACACTTTCACCTGTTAAAACTTGTACATATTTGCAGAGAAACCTTAACTTCATAAGAAAACTCAGCGAAATAGCGCAAGGTTACGTGGTTTGAATTGTCTTTCAAGCTCCGTTACGGAATTTTGCACATGAGCAATGTATTTCCTGCATATTACGGAGAGACGGAGCTCTCGAGAATCTGATGTATATGCACGATGCCAGTGAGTTTCTTGTCGCTGTTTACTGCGAAGAGACTGGTAATTTTGTGCTTTTCCATAAGAACAAGAGCTTCTTTGAGGGTTTTATCTTCTCCAATTGTCTTTGGCGAAGACGACATGACTTTGCGTACAGCGACTTCTTTCGGCTGATCATTCTTCAAAAGAATTCTCCTGATATCTCCGTCGGTAATAACGCCGACCAGTCTTCCGTCACGGTCCACGATTCCGATAACCCCCAGATTGCTCCTGGTTGTGTTTTGAAGCGCCTGCCCGAATGTGGCGTTGGATATAACGAGGGATATGTGTTCTTTTCCGGTCATCACATCTTTTACTCTTTTAAGAGAGAGCCCGAGGGATCCGCCCGGATGAAATTTGGCAAAGTGTTCTTTCTTGAACGTCTCCGGCACTGTAAGTGCGGAGGCGAGCAAATCACCGACAACGAGGGATGCGGTCGTAGATGCCATTGGTGCCAATCCGAGCGGACACCCTTCCTTCTTCACATGAAGAAAAAGTGCGATGTCAGAAATCTTTGCAAGTGTTCCGCTTTTGTTTCCCGTAACGCCGATAACATTGACGGAGAAACTCCTTTTAAGATATTTAAGGAGCTTCCCGAGCTCAACAGATTCGCCTGAGAAAGAGAACGCAATGACAACATCGCCGTTGCGAACCATCCCCGCATCGCCATGCATCGCGGCCATGGAATCGAGAAAAAAGGAAGGGTGTCCCAAACTCGTAAGCGTGGCGGCGGCTTTCATTGCAATGAATCCCGATTTCCCTACGCCCGTCGTGATAATCTTTCCCTGCCGGCTTGCAAGCATATTAACTGCCCTGACAAAACTCTTCTCGCGCAGAAGTTTTGCGAGAGCGTTTACTGCTGCGGCTTCCTGCTTCCATGTAAATTCTGCGCGTTTCTTCATTTGTTGTGCGTCCATACCATTAATTTTGAATTGTATCAATACTATAAATCACTTTTGTTCTCCAAGCAACGCTTCGTACGCCGCAACATATTCTTGCACATTGCTTTGAAGACTAAACTGGCTTTTTACCCTTTCATACCCCACCTCGCCAAATCTCTTCGCTTTTCCCGGGTTCTTGAGAAGGTCAAGTGATTTCTCGGCAATCTCTTCCGGGTGCAGGGGATTTACAATATATCCCGTAACGCCATTCTCGACAATTTCCGGGGTTCCGCCATAACGGGTGCCGATAACCGGCTTTCCGGATGCCATCGCCTCAATAACAGCTCTTGGGAAAGGGTCGAGGTATATTGAAGGCATTAAGACAATATCCGCAAGTGCTGTAGCAACCCTAATATCATCTCTCTCAATCCAGCCGGTAAAAATCAGCCTGCCCCCTATCCCCAGCTTCTCGGCTTCTCTCTTCATCTCATCTGCGTACTCGTCAATCTTCCCCGCGACCAAGAGCACGGTGCTTGGTTCTTTTTTAACAATCTCAACAAACGCTTGAAGCGTTTTCTCGCCTCCCTTCGCCTCGCTTAACCGCCCGCTGAATAAAATTATTTTTTTATTTTCTAATTTGTATTTTTTTTGAAATAAAACGAGCTTCTCTTCGCTTGCGTCTTGCGTGTTGATATCCGTTCCCGTGCGTATCGCGGCAACATTTGGTACGCCATTCTGCTTAAACGCTTCCGCGAGCGCTCCGCTCACCGCGAAAATTCTGTCCGCGTATCTCAAATATCGCCTGACGCAGAAGCGGCGAAACGGATTCCATCTCTTCTTCGCTTGCCGCAACTCGTCGCGCCATGTTACATGAGCATCAAGCGTTTCCAAATAACGTTTCGTCTCTAATTTCCCGAAACAAATAGACATGGTGTCTCTCGCGGTGAAGACGACCGCTTTGGAATACCGCTTCGCAACCTTAAGAGAATGGTACGAGAGATAGAAATGTATATTGCTCGCATGCACTACATCGGGATGCGCTTCGTGCAATATTTTCTCTACCTCTCGAATGACCGGCGCATTATATAGGCTTAGATACGCGCGCCACTTGGCCGGATAGTCGCTCGCAATCTTCCAGATGGTAAGTCCGTGATAGTCCGACTTCCCTGCATCGCTTTTCTTCCTGCATGTCGTGATGACAGAAACATCGTGCCCGGCATCTTTCATACCGAGAGCAAGCTCATATGTTGATATCCCCGCTCCGCCAAAACTCTGCGGGGGGAAATCATCTTGTAGGAATATGATTTTCATGCGGAGTCCATAATATTATATCGCACTTTCTGGTTATTTTACCGCAACCACGTATGCATTGTTATAGATATCTTGATTCGCAAAATAATTTCTTCTGTCCAATGCTACGAGGAAGGAGACGGTTGCGCGTATTATTTTTCGTCGTATTTTCCCATGTTTTTTGTAAGGATTAAGAAATGAGAACCTCAATAGCTCAGCGCATACGCTTAGGCTGCCGCCCTGCTTACCTGACTCTTTTATCTCGAACCCGGCGCTCTCAAAATACCAACAGAGACCTTCCAAAGTAAAGCGGTGGAAGTCGGAAGGGTGTCCGTGTCGAGCGCCGATAAAAGGGGCCGTTACAATAGCGTGCCCGCCCCTTTTTAATACTCGGTACATTTCTCGAACTACTGCATGGGTATCATCTATATGTTCCAGTGCCTGAAAAGAGAGAACTGTTCCAAAGCTATCATCCGGATGACTCAACTTCCTAGCATCTTCAACGAAATCTACCCCTGGAGCTTGAAAAATATCAGACACCAAATATTCATCCACGTGGGGTTTTATAATTTCTCGATACTTTGAATTTCCCCCGCCTATGTCTAGAGTTTTCCCCTTGGCATATTTTGGTACAAATACTTGAATCACTTCCCGGGTTTTTACAAATCTCATAGGGGTTACTTTTTTAGTTTTAACATTAACATACTCCCTCTTTATTCTCTTCAGAAAAATATCACCATGGCAGAGATCTATTTTATTTTGTAAATTGTAATATCGCCGAACGATACGGCCCCTTCAAGAAACGGGTACTGCTCGAGCCGCCATTCCGGATCAGCATCTTTGTCCCATACGACATATTCCACTTCGTACTTGGCGAGAGTCCGTTCCAGCCATGCAGGCGTCGGTGTGACGAGGGATTCGCGGTAGAGTGCGGCTATGTCTTCAATCTTCTCGTCCGGAATCGCTTCATACGAGCCGAGGAGCTCGCGATAGTGCATGCCGTAGATCGTAGAGGAAATAAATTCGCGCTCTGTAAAGAAAGTATCTCGGGCTTCTTCCGCGCTGATATCACGCAGACGATAGAACGTGAAGATCGCATCGAGGAGCCGATCCCTTGTGGCGGAGAGCGAATACATCGCCGCGCGGTGATGGAATACATTCAGAGAAGTGTAGATGACAACCATATGCGATGCCTCGTTATTCGCGAGGACAACCGCTTCCTTTTCTCCATGTTCGTTCAACCAATCCATTACGGGTCCGTATTTCTGCCTCTCGATAGCAACTGCCCCCCCGTCTCTTTTGCTATAGAGATAGGAGTTCACTTGTATGAATACGCCGACGGCAATGCTCCCCGCGAGGATGAGCGCGGCAAGCGCTTTCTTATAAGCAATGAGATTATGACGGGTGAATATATGGAAAATAACTATAAAAACAAAGATCACCGCGATTGGCTTATGGAAGAACCAGTGATAATGCGCCGCCTGAAGAACTTTGCCGGTTAAGAGCTGCTGATTCATGGTCACGAAAGGAGCGAGAAGAAGGGCAAGTCCGAAGAAGTACCGCTCTCTGTCTTCTCTTTCTTCTCTTGGAAATTTCCAAAAGAAGATAAGAAGCGCGGCAACAACCGTCCATCCGACAAAAAGGGGCGTATGGCTTTCTATGATGCCAAATCTCAAACCGGTCTCCGTGTACGCCGGGTGCAATGTGGCTTGGTACAGGTTAGCGACATATGGAACCACGAAGAGAAGCGCGCCCAACCCCACGGATGCAACACCGAATGCTTCACGCCATTTCTTCCGGATGAGAAGCAGCGCGAACAGAACACCGACAAATGCATAGAGAAATGTCCACGAATAGAAATAGTTATAGAAGTTCAAGCCGAGCAGGGCGGCGCTCAAAGCTCCTAACCACCAATTCTGTTTCCGATAAAACTGCCAGAAAGCGATCAAGAAAGCGAAGAATGGGATATAGATCATCGCCGGATTGACCGGCCGCGCGATTCTCAAAAAGTCATCGGGGCTTATCCCTCGAAGAAGGTGGGAAACGCCGAAGTAGCTCAATGCCGCTTCGGCGAGCAGAAGCACCGCCGCAGTTGAAAGAGCCGCGAATTTGTCTCTCGATATCGCGAACACAAATCCATACATTAACAAGAACACAACAAAAGGAAGAATGAATCGTGACAGAAGAAGCGTATTGTTTATATCAAGAGAGAAAATCTTCCCCATATATCCCACCACCATGGAGCCGAGCGGCTGGAAGAGGTACGGATCATCTTTCCCGTCTTTATAGTAAATGCTCCCGAAGTTCGGATGTCCGTCTTGCACTTCTCTCGCGCGCGGCGACCACGGAGAGTCCGGCAGAAGTTCAATCCCCTGGTAGATGCCGTCATCGCGGTGGTCCACGCGAAAGGAGATCTGCGGCAATGCGACGATACACGCCGTAAGAAGCGCCATGAGGATGGCGGCCCGGTGCATATTCAGGATACGGCGCAATCGAGTCATTGCAATGAATCAGCCAAAATTTATTTTCTCCCTCACCGCATAGGTGCTCCTGCCCCTCGGCTCGTGATAAATCCGTATGAGTATTTCAGCGAGTATGCCCATAAGAACGAACTGTATTCCGACAATAACAAAAAATACCGTAAGGAGAGGAAGAGGCGTCCGGTTGAAATGCACGCCGTTGAGCCGGAAGACAACCGCGGCGGCCGCGGAGATGAAACTGAAAAGAAAGGAGGCAATACCGGCCCATCCGAAGAAATGCATCGGTTTATCAAGATAGGAGTTCAGGAATTTCACCGTAAGGAGATCGAGAATAACCCGAAATGTTCTTCCGATGCCGTATTTGGATTTCCCATACTTCCGCGGACGGTGATTGACAACCATCTCATGAATGCGCGCCCCGTGCCACGCGACGTACACCGGCATGAAGCGGTGCATTTCTCCGTAGAAGCGCACGTCTTTAATAACCTCTCTTTTATACGCCTTCATCGTACAGCCGTAATCATGAAGCTTCACCCCCGTGATTCTGGAAATGAGTTGGTTTGCGAGGAATGATGGGAGGCGTCTTAGGAAATTATCTTTCCTCTCCTTTCTCCAGCCGGCAACAACGTCATACCCCCGGTCAATCATTTCTAGAAATCGCGGAATATCCGCCGGGTCATTCTGTAGATCAGCGTCCAGTGGAATAAGGATCTCTCCAGAAGCATGGTCGATACCAGCCGACAGCGCCGCCGTTTGTCCATAGTTTCTGCTCAAATGAAGCACTCGGAATCGGGCATCGTCTCGGGCAATCTTCTTCAGCGCTTCTCGACTTCCGTCCGTAGATCCGTCATTTACAGCAATGATCTCATAATCACTAGTAATGGAAGAAAGTGCTTTCTTGATTTCTTCGTGCAACCCCGGAAGACTCCCTTCTTCATTATAGACGGGCAATATGATGGATAGCTTCATGTAAAAAACTCTACCACGTATTCCAGATCACTTCAATCATGTCTGCGGACAAGGACGAAGGTAGGCGAGAGTGCGCCGACAAGGGATCGTATAGGGTAGAAGCGGATAGCGTACGGGAAATAGCCGATGATATCATATCTGTTGTCTGCGAGCTTCCTCAAATCTTTTTCTTTGAAAAATTGCTTGTGGTCCAGATTCTGCAAATTCTTCGGCGTCCAGCCCCATAATCGCACGATATGGTAAAACCACCATGCGGAGTTCGGCGTGGTGAGTACGGCAAGGCCATTTTGTTTGAGCACGCGCTCTATTTCATCAAGTAAGAATTTCGGCTCATGGAGATGCTCCATCACCTCCGAGCACCACACAAGATCGAAGCTCTTATCTTCAAACGGCAAACCATTTTCAACATTGTGCTCTAGCGCTCCTGTATATTTCGGCTCAAGGTCAAGCGCTGACACTTCGTACCCTTTTGCCTTAAGTCTCTCCGACCAGTACCCGTCGCGGCATCCTATATCAAGAGCGCGCTTGCTCTTCCCATCTTTCGCTCCATCTTTCACGAAAGAAAAGGCGATGAGCTTTCCGGCGGAATCATGCTTCCTCTCGGCTTGCCCGATATCAAAAGGGAGTTTCTTTAAGAAAGATACAAGTGCGGACATATTTACATATTTGTATTACTACATTATCTTGAGCCAGCGATAAACCGCATACCGGATGATAAACAGACCACCGATGACCACCGTACTTGATATAAGAGTCGGGATTTTAAAAATGTCTATGAAAAGCCACACAAGAAAAATATTGAGAAATGTAAACAGCCCTCCCGTCCAGAAATAGTGCAAGAAGCTCTTATCCCAGAAGAGCCGGCCAACGTACGAATCGCGCAGCCACGACTTTAGCGTATTTGAATGTGTTTCGTCTTTTGTTTCCATCCCATTCTCTGTGAAGAATACATCACATTGTACCACATAAAAATGGCGCGCGGGGAGCACTTCCGCGACCCCGCACGCCGAGACGCTAATTTCGCTCCGACAATCAACGCCTTCATCTTCATGAGATGATACTCCCATTTGATTGTAAACTTGACTATGCAAGATATTATCACATGTCCAACATGGTGTAAAGAAAAGGCCGCCGAGCCGTTCTTGTATCTCGTTCTCCGAGAAGGACATGTTGACAGTATATCACGGATTGTGGCGCGGGGTGTGGAAAGTTACAACTTCAGTCGGACTAGAAATTGCGGCATTATGATAAAAATGATAGAGTTTGATTGTTAAAGTAACGACCTAG
>CAZRNX010000009.1:0-14891 GCA_964601555.1 uncultured Candidatus Saccharibacteria bacterium
GTGACCCTACGGGGAATCGAACCCCGCTTCCAAGCTTGAAAAGCTTGTGTCCTAACCGATAGACGATAGGGCCCTCAATATCGAGAATATATCATTTTTTCTGGGAAAGTAAAAGAACCTATGCTACAATTTCCCTTGTAACAAAAGACAATGGTGGAGCGCATACTTAAAATTTTTCAACAGCAGTGGGGAGGTTTGCATGAGGCGGCGTATCTCTTGGGATTTTTCGCGCTGCTCTCGCAGATCCTCGGACTTTTTCGGGATCGCTTTCTTGCGCATTCGTTCGGCGCATCGGCGCCGCTCGATGTGTACTATGCGGCCTTTCGCATTCCTGATTTTCTGTTCGTTTCTCTCGCATCGCTTGCAGGCGCTTACGTGCTCATTCCATTTTTACTGGAAAAAATGAAACACGGAGGAGTTCTAGGCAACAGCGCGGCGCGGAAATTTTTAAGCCAAGTCTTCACGGTCCTCTTCGTCTTGATGGCGGTCGTATCGGCTATTTTATTTTTTGCCATGCCGTTTCTTGCGCCATATGCCGCACCCGGATTTTCCGGCGCAGACCTGGAAGAGTTTGTCTTCATTTCAAGGCTTCTTCTTGTCTCGCCGTTTCTTCTGGGATTCTCCAATCTTTTGGGAAGCGTGACGCAAGTGCTTGAGAGATTCTTTCTCTTCGCCATGAGTCCCATTCTTTATAATCTTGGAATTATACTCGGGATCGCATTTCTCGCGCCGAGCTTCGGGATACGCGGCGTTGCATTCGGGGTTATCATAGGAGCCCTCCTTCATCTCGCCATTCAGCTGCCAGCAGTCTTCGGCGAGGGTCTTTTCCCTCAATTTTCGCGAGTTAATTTTCGCGAAGTTAGCCGCGTCTTTATGGTTTCGCTCCCGCGCACGCTCGCCCTTTCCGGAAGCCACTTTGCCGTGCTTGTCCTTGTTGCTATTGCCTCGCTCATTTCAGAAGGCTCCGTTTCTATCTTTCAGTTTTCCTTCAATCTTCAGTCAGCACCGCTTTCTATTATCGGCGTTTCGTATTCCGTTGCGGCCTTTCCGATGCTGGTTCGCCTTTTTGGAAATGGGGATACAAAAAAGTTTCTCGAGCATATCGGTTCCGCCCTGCGCCATATTATCTTCTGGTCCATACCGATTATTTTTCTTGTGATAGTTCTTCGCGCGCAAATTGTCCGCGTGATCTTGGGTTCCGGCGCATTCAACTGGGAGCATACGAGGCTTGTCGCCGCCGCACTTGCCGTCTTCGTTGTATCGCTTCTCGCGCAAAATTTGTGCATGCTTTTCGCCAGAGGATATTACGCCGCAGGCAATACAAAGCGTCCGCTTCTCATCAATATCTTCTCTTCCGCTCTTATCGTTTTTTCCGGCATTTACTTTTTCCGGCTTTTTGCTGAAAATGCTTTTTTCAGCGACGCTCTTTTCGGCATACTTAAGATTGAGGGCATTTCAGGCGCGGCGGTTATCGCATTGCCGCTCGCATTCACGTTGGGCATGGTCATCAACGCCCTGCTTCTTCTTTTCTTTTTTCAGCGCGACTTCGGCCGCTTGGGTGCGAAAATTTCCCGAGCATTTTTTGAAAGCATGTGCGCATCTTTCTTCATGGCGCTTGCTGCAAATATGTCACTCAAAATTTTTGATGACGTCTTTGACGTGGATACATTCTTCGGCATTTTTTCCCAGGGAGCGCTTTCGGGTCTCATTGGAATTCTCTTTGGGGTGGCATTTCTTTTGCTGATAAAGAATAAAGAGATTGAAGACATTGCGGCCGCACTTCGCCATAAATTCTGTGGTAAACCCATAAAGGTCAAACCGATCGCTTCCGAACAAGAGGGACTGTAAAAACGAAATATGCTATAGTAGCTTCATGGCATACGATTTCTCTGACTTTAAAAAACGGCTTGCGGAAATTATCGCATGGCTTTCCGAAGAGTTTCTGGGAATTCGCATCGGTCGCGCCGCCCCCTCGGTGCTTGACGGTATTATGGTGGATTTGTACGGTGCGAAAACACCCTTAAAACATGTCGCCGGAATTTCTATTGAAAATCCCAGAGTTCTGCGTGTTTCGCCATGGGACAAATCGCAAGTAAAGGCGATTGAGAAAGCGATAGGGGATGCCAATCTCGGCGTATCAGCATCTTCGGACGAAGGTGGTATTCGTGTATTTTTCCCGGAACTTACAGAAGATCGGCGCAAAATGCTCACGAAGCTTGCGAAGGAAAAAATGGAGGATGCGCGGATTTCCGTACGCAAAGAACGTGATTTCCTACAGAATGACATTAACACAAAAGAGAAGTCCGGCGAGATTTCCGAGGATGATAAGTTCCGGTTGAAAGAGGAGATGCAGAAGCTCGTTGACGCGGCGAATAAGAGTCTCGACGAGCTCCTTGAGAAGAAAGAAAGGGAAATTTTGGGATAATGACAATTCTACTTTTCATCATCATATTACTTGCCCTCGTGCTCGTGCATGAATTCGGGCATTTTATCATTGCGAAAAAGTCGGGAATTCGCGTGGATGAATTCGGTGTGGGATTCCCACCGAAACTTTGGTCCAAGAAGTTGGGCGAAACGGAATACTCCGTGAATGCGCTTCCGTTGGGCGGCTTCGTGAAGATATTCGGCGAGGATCCCAATGACGAGTCTCTCTCTGGGCCTGACAAAGCGCGAAGTTTTGTGCACAAGCCGAAATACATTCAAGCCGCGGTACTGCTTGCCGGCATTGCATTTAACATCATCGCCGCGTGGCCTATCCTCGCCGCTGCTTATATGATTGGTCTTCCATCTTCCATAGAAGGCGCGCCGAAAGGAGCAGAAATCAAAGATATTGCCCTTATCGTAACAACTATTCTTCCCGATTCCCCGGCAGAGAGAGAACAGTTGCGGCCCGGCGATAAAATTTTGTCTCTTTCGTTGGGAGACCAAAAAATAGAGAATCCCACCCCAGAACAGCTTCAAGAATTCACGCAAGCACATGTAGGAGAAGAAATTATTTTTGCGCTGGAAAGATCCAAAGAACCACTTGAAGCAACTCTAATGCCGCAGAAAGGCCTTCTGGCAGACAATCCTGAAAAAGCGGCTGTGGGGATTGCAATGGATCAGGTGGGGATCGTCTCGCTCCCGGTACACCGCGCGCTATGGGAAGGCGCGAAGCTCACGACGATGCTTACGAAAGATACGACTTTTGGACTTGCATATTTTTTCGGCAGTATTTTTGAGGGGAATGCCGATCTCTCGCAAATTTCCGGTCCGGTCGGCATTGCGGGGGTGGTCGGCGACGCGAGTGAGATGGGCTTCTCGTACGTCTTAATTTTCACCGCACTCATCTCAATCAACTTGGGGTTAATCAACCTCCTCCCAATCCCCGCGCTCGACGGCGGCCGCATTCTCTTTCTCATCATTGAAATCATCAAAGGCTCGCCAATTAAGCCCAAGATCGCTAATGCCATCCACAGCATCTCCTTCGCACTGCTCATTTTGCTTATCTTGATTGTTACATACAGCGACATCATGAAGCTGGTGGGGTGATAAAAAATAGAACCTCCGGTTGGATTAGTTAAAACAACAAGTCCATAGTCATTGAAGCATTTAAGTAAACTAATGTCAACTCTCGCTTCAAATTAATTTCTACCATAGAATAAAGAATATGCGCCAATCGCAACTTTTTACTAAGACGAGAAAAGAAGCGCCTTCGGATGAGGTGTCGAAGAATGCTGAGCTTCTCATTCGTGGCGGATACGTTCACAAAGAGATGGCAGGGGTGTACACGTTTCTGCCGCTAGGTCTTCGCGTACTTGAAAAAATAAATGGGATTATTAGGGAGGAGATGGGGAAAATAGGCGGGATGGAGTTGCATATGACTGTCTTGCAAAATCCGGAACTCTGGAAGAAGACTAATAGATGGGACGATGAGAAAATAGATAACTGGTTCAAGACTGAATTAAAAAATGGAGGGAAGCTGGGACTGGGATTTACGCACGAAGAAGCTGTCACCAACATGATGACCGGGCATATCTCTTCATACAGAGATCTGCCGGTATATGCCTACCAGATACAAACAAAATTCAGAAACGAAGCACGGGCGAAGTCGGGGATTATAAGAGGGAGAGAATTCCTGATGAAAGACTTGTACTCATTCAATACTACAGAGGAAAGTCTGGATGAATTTTATGACAGTGTGAAAGAAGCATACCGGAAGATTTTTGAGAGAGTGGGAATAGGCGAGAGAACATTTCTTACATTCGCATCTGGTGGGGTCTTTTCGAAATACAGTCATGAATTCCAGGCACTGTGCGATGCGGGCGAAGATACTATCTATTTGTCACACGAAAAGAATATTGCAGTGAATAGGGAAGTATATACAGATGAAGTTCTTAATGACCTAGATCTCAAAAAAGACGAACTAGAAGAAGCAAAAACGATAGAAGTTGGGAATATTTTCAAACTCGGCACGAGATTCTCCGAACCACTTGGGCTTTATTTCACGGACGAAAAGGGAGAAAAGAAGCCTGTCGTCATGGGGTCCTATGGTCTTGGACCCACGCGCCTCATAGGAGCAGTAGTTGAAATGCTCTCTGACGAAAAGGGTATTGTTTGGCCGGAGAGTATCGCGCCGTTTAAGATTCACCTGATCACTCTTCGCGCAAAAGCAGAAGGGGACGCGCTCTATAAGAAACTGAGGGGGGAAGGAACTGAGGTCTTGTATGATGATAGGGAAGAAGTAAGCACGGGAGAGAAATTCGCCGACGCCGATCTCCTCGGTATCCCATATCGTGTCGTGATTTCCGAAAAGACGGTGAAAGAAAATAAACTGGAATTAAAAAACAGAAAGACAGGAGAAGTAAAGATGGTAGGAGAGGAGGGATTGACTTTTTAAATAAATTCCCTATACTTTTAGATGCTGGCAAGCCATCCGGTAGGGAGATGTATCGGAACCAAAGGCACATCGGCGCCAGCACTCTCATGACTTATCGTCTAGCGGTAAAGCCGTAATGTGTCGGCATCTACAGAGGCGGGCGTCAAAACCCGCCTTTTTTAATTTGGAAAATTCACGCTTTTCTGGTACCATTGCCATATGTCAACAGAAGGGAATGAAAGACGGAAAATACTCGTAACCGGCATTAAGCCCACGGGGAGGCCGCATGTGGGGAATTATTTCGGCATGATGCGGCAGGTGGCGGAAATGCAGGAGAACTACGAGAGTTATATTTTCGTGGCTGATTTGCACGCGCTCACGACACTCAACACGCCTCACGACCCACGCAGGCTTTCGCAGGATATTCGGGGAATAGTTTTGGACTACTTAGCAGTCGGGGTAGATCTGGAAAAAGTAAAATTGTATCTTCAGTCTGATATCCCGGAGATTGCGGAGCTTGGATGGATTTTCAATTGTATTACGACGATGCCGTTTCTTTCCCGCGCGCATGCATACAAAGATGCACAAACAAAGGGAAGGGAAGTGAGTGTGGGAACTTTCGACTACCCCATGCTTATGGCGGCTGACATTTTGATTCAAGATGCAGATGTGGTGCCGGTTGGACAAGACCAGAAACAGCATGTGGAAATAGCGCGCGATACGGCCGAAAAATTCAATCTCAGTTTCGGAGAAACTTTCAAACTTCCCGAGGCGCTCATTGTGGATACTGTGAAAACCGTGCCAGGAACGGATGGCAGGAAAATGAGCAAGAGCTATGGCAATACGATCCCCCTCTTTGCAACTGACGAAGAAATTAAAAAAGCGGTCATGGGCATCCCCACAGACTCAAAAGGCGTAGAAGAAACGAAAGATCCGGAAGGAGATAACGTATTTGCGCTTCACAATCTTTTTGCAAACACAGATGAGCTCGCAGGAATAGAAAAGAGATACAGAGAGGGCGGCATGGGGTACAAAGAGTCTAAAGAAATGCTCATCACAAGTATCACGCGGTTTATCTCACCCATAAGAGAAAAGAGAAAAGAATTTGAAGCGAAAGAAAATCTTGTGAAGGAAATTTTAAAAAGGGGAGGAGAGATTGCGAGAGAAAGAGCTATAGAAAAAATGCAAGAAGTGAGAAACAAAACCGGCCTATATGCCTGATATTCTTAAAATTTTCATACCATTTGCCACGGCATTCTTCTTGGGGATTGCGATGACGCCTATTCTCACCCACTATCTGTACAAACACAAGATGTGGAAAAAAAATAGCGTGCGGAGAGCGGTAGACGGGAGAGAGGCAACCATCTCCCAATCCCTTCATCGTGATGAGGATAAGCATGTGCCGCGGATGGGAGGCGTGATCGTCTGGGGGAGCACGCTTCTTACGGTGTTTCTTTTTTCCCTGCTAGCTTTTGTTTTACCGGATACATTTAGGGAATTTAATTTTTTTTCCCGGGCGCAAACATGGTTGCCGCTCTTTGCACTTACTGTAGGATCTCTTATTGGCCTTATAGATGATTTTCTTGAAGTTTGGGGAAGCGGAGGACATATTGCCGGCGGTCTTTCGCTCAAAATGCGCCTTGCGGTTGTCTTCCTCGTCGGCTGTGTCGGCGCGTGGTGGTTCTATGCCAAACTCGGTGTTTCTCTCCTGGCTGTTCCGTTTGCCGGGGCGTTAAATCTTGGTTTGCTTTTCATACCGTTTTTCATCCTTGTAATGTTGGCGTTGTATGCGAGTGGGGTTATTGACGGGCTCGACGGCCTTGCGGGCGGCGTATTCGCTTCGGTGTTCTTCGCGTACTCGGTTATTGCGTATTCCGAAGGGCTTACCGACCTTGCGGCGCTGTGTGCCGCTATCATGGGAGGACTGCTGGCATTTCTGTGGTTCAATATTCCTCCCGCGCGTTTCTACATGTCCGAAACGGGAACAATGGGACTGACCATCACGCTTGCCGTCGTCGCGTTCTTGACCGACGCGCATGCCGAGGGGAGGGGAGTGCTCGTGCTCCCGATCATCGCTTTCCCGCTCTTTATTACTGTCCTCTCGGACGTACTCCAGATACTCTCGAAGAAGGCGAGAAATGGCAAGAAAATTTTCCTTGTTGCCCCGCTTCACCACCACTTTGAAGCGATCGGATGGCCGGCATATAAGGTGACGATGCGTTACTGGGTGCTTTCGGCTGTCTTCGCAGTGATTGGCGTAGCCATATCTTTATTCGGGCAGTAAAAGTTATAGAGGAATTTTTTCGATCCATGCCAGCCAAAAAAGCAGACCCAATATTTTTCTGGATTGTTCTCGGACTTACCTTGGGCGGGTTTTTTATATTCACCTCTGCGTCTCTTGGTCTTCTTGCAAGAGAGAGTGGAGCGCAGTTCGCGGATGTTTTCTTCAACCAAGTATTTCTCGGCTTGTTTCTTGGATTCATTGCACTTTTCATCATGTCGGTCGTTGACTACCACTATCTGAAACGTTTCTCTCTCCCGCTTTTTATTCTGGCCCTTCTTGCGACAGCGGCTGTTTTCATTCCCGGCATAGGCTTTGAGCACGGCGGGGCTTGGCGATGGATTGATCTCGGTTTTTTTTCATTTCAACCGACAGAAATCTTGAAGTTCGGCTTCGTTTGTTTTTTTGCATCCTGGATTGCTACAGTGAAAGATAAAATAAAAACATGGAATCGGGGACTTGTGCCGTTGCTTCTACTTCTCGGGCTTTCGGGAATTCTGGTTCTGCTACAGCCGGATACCGGAACATTCGGTGTTATTGCGGGAACAGGAATGGTTATGTTTTTTGCCGCAGGAGCGAAATTGCGACATATCCTCGTACTCTTTCTTTTGGGTATTGCGGCACTAGTAGTGCTTGTGTTTTTTAAGCCCTATCTTCAAGATCGCATCATGACCTTCGTCAACCCGGGCGAAGATAGTCTCGGCGCGGGGTATCAGGTGGAGCAGTCCCTCATTGCTATCGGCTCCGGCGGGACTTTCGGCCGCGGATTCGGGCAAAGCATTCAAAAATTCAACTATCTCCCCGAGCCGACGAATGACGCCATCTTTGCAGTTGCGGCTGAGGAGTTCGGATTCTTGGGGGGTGCAACCATCATCCTTGCTTTTCTATTTTTTGCGCTGCGCGGTATGTATATTGCGAGCCGAACAGATGATCTGTTTGGGAAAATGCTCGTCGTGGGACTCGTTTTCATTGTCATTATCCAGTCTTTCATAAACATTGCCTCCATGCTTGCGCTCTTTCCGCTGACCGGTGTGCCGCTTCTCTTCATTTCTCATGGCGGTACAGCGCTTTTCATGACGCTTCTGGAAGCCGGTGTCATCTTAAATGTTTCCCGGCAGATGAAGCATCGGTAAAATACTTTGGTTTTTTATAATTCATAGTATAATACACCAATGAAAATCGTACTTACCGGAGGAGCGACGGGAGGGCATTTCTACCCGGTTCTCGCCATTATAGAAGCCCTGGAGGCCATCGAGGACGAGAAACACCTTCTCCCTGCGGAACTCTATTTCATCTCGGTATCTCCCTATGATACCCGCGCTCTGTTTGAGAAGAATGTCCAGTATGTGGAAATAAGAACGGGGAAGATACGCCGCTACTTTTCTCCGCAGAATATTCCTGATGTGTTCAAAACTTTTTTTGCGGTACTGAAAGCCGTCCGCGTCGTGTATCGAATTTTCCCCGATGTTGTTTTCGGCAAAGGCGGTTATGGAAGTTTCCCCACACTTTTCGCCGCGCGGCTTTTCAGAATACCCGTTGTTATCCATGAGTCGGATGCGCTCCCCGGACGCGTCAACTTATGGGCAGGGAAGTTCGCGAAGGCAATAGCGGTCTCATATCCGGAGGCGGCCAAGTTTTTCCCCGAGGACAAGGTCGTTGTAACCGGCAACCCCATTCGAAGAGAAATTCTTTACCCGCTTTCGGACGGTGCCGCAAGTTTCCTCGGTCTTGAACAGGGCCGTCCGACCCTTCTCATTTTGGGAGGCTCGCAGGGAGCGAAAGTGATCAATGAGGCGGTCTTGGATGCACTTCCCGTACTTCTGCCCAAGTATCAAGTCATTCACCAGGTGGGAGAGAAAAATAAAGAGGAAATAGAGTCGCGCCTCGAGGGAGTGCTTTCTCAAATTCCTGAAGAAGCAAGAGGAAGGTATAAGATGTATCCCTACCTCAATGATTTATCTCTGCGCATGGCTGCTGGCATTGCGAATATCGTCATTTCGCGGGCGGGGTCCACTATCTTTGAGGTTGCGAGCTGGGGGAAGCCTTCCATTCTTATACCGCTTACAGAAGCAACGGCAGGGAACGCGCACCAGATAAAGAACGCGTATCACTACGCGCGCACCGGCGCGGCGCTCGTCGTGGAAGAGCCCAATCTGACTCCGCACCTCATCGCTGCGGAAGTCGACAGAGTTCTTGAGAACAAACTTCTACGCGAAAAAATGGAGCGAGCGGCAAAAAAGTTCGGCGAACACAATCAAACCGCCGCAGACAAGATCGCCAAAGAACTCCTCCGCATTGCGTACGAGCATGAGAAGTGAATCTTTTATTTTTTTGCTAAAATATTTTGTAAATGAGTGATGCTTCGCAAAAAATTGTTGTTCGCTTTGCGCCCTCTCCGACAGGGCATCTTCATATCGGGGGAGTTCGGACGGCGCTTTTCAATTTCCTTTTCGCCCGAAAACACGGCGGAAGATTTATTTTACGCATTGAGGATACTGATAAGGAGAGATCAAAGAAGGAATATGAAGAGAGCATCGTTGAAGCGTTAAAGTGGCTTTCTCTTACGCACGACGAATTGCACCGGCAGTCTGAAAGGGCAGGGGAGCATAGGGCGTATCTCAAGAAGCTTATTGATTCGGACGCGGCGTATATTTCAAAAGAGACTCCAAAAGAGCCGGGCGACAGGGAAGATGTGATACGATTTAAGAATCCGAATAAGAAGGTTTCTTTCAAAGATTCAATTTTAGGAGATATAGAGTTTGACACTACCGATCTCGGCGATTTCGTGATTGCGAAAGATTTTGATACGCCACTCTATCACCTCGCGGTTGTCGCGGACGATTTCGACATGGGGGTAACACACATAATCCGCGCGCAGGAGCATATCTCCAATACGCCAAGGCAGATTCTTATTCAAGAAGCGATTGGAGCGCCGCGGTCGGAGTATGCCCACATCCCCCTAATTCTCGCGCCCGATAAATCCAAACTTTCTAAACGACATGGGGCAGTGGGCACTGAAGAGTACCGCGACCAAGGGTATCTTCCTGAAGCGCTTGTGAACTATCTCGCCCTCCTCGGATGGAATCCGGGCGGCGATCAAGAGATATTAACAATGGACGAGCTTATAGAAAAGTTTTCTCTGGAGAAAATTCAAAAATCGGGCGCAGTATTTGATATTGAGAAGCTTAAGTGGGTTAACAAAGAGCATCTCCTGAAACTGCCGGCAGGGAAGAGGGAAGAGGGAATGAGAGCATTTCTCCCCTCCGCCGTCACGACACGTCCCAGCTGGGACGAGAAGATCTTCACAAAGCTCATACCCTTACTAGAAGAAAGAATACACATATATAGTGATGTCAAGAAACTTGCTGATGATGGAGAGCTCGCGTACTTCTTTGAATACCCAGACTGGGATGTACTTGACATAATAAATATTATTCCGTCAAGTATTAAGGGGAAAGAAGGGACTGTGGATAACTCTGGAGTCATGCCTGTTATAAAATCACATTTACAACATATCGTCAATATACTGTCAACTATACCTGAAGGCGAGCAATTTTCCCCTGACACCATCAAGAATATGATCTGGGACTATGCAACCGAGCATGGCCGAGGAAATGTGCTCTGGCCTATGCGCTATGCTCTTACTGGGCGCGAGAAATCCCCCGATCCATTCACAGTCGCCTCTATTATTGGCAAAGACGCATCGGTGCGAAGACTGCAAAAAGCAATAGATATTTTATGAGATACGCATTTATTGAAAGAACCACATATCTTTTGCTTATTGCTTTATTGACCCTCATGTCTCCCGGTGTTATTTCTTCAGCTACTCGGTATGAAGAGCTTCAGGAGAAGGTAGTAGAACGAGGAGGCCAGATCGAACAGTTGGAGAAAGAGATTGCCGGGCTTAAAACAGAGCTTATGAAGACAGCCGAGGAGTCCAAAACGCTTGGCGGGACTATCAGGGCGATTGATTTGAACCGAAAGAAGCTCGGTGCTGACATAAAGGTGACTGAGACGCGGATAGAATCAAGCGAGGCGAGCATTGAACAGATCGGAATTGCCATTGATTTGACGGAAAAGAAAATTGAAAAAAGTCGAATGTCTATTGCCGAAATTCTCCGCGCTATGGATAATGTGAGTTCGCGCACCTTTGCGGAGATTCTTCTTCTCAACGACAGTATGGCGGAAGTCTTGACGGAGATTGGGGAGTTTGAAAGCATTCACTCGCGTATCCGCGAAGAAATTGAAATTCTCAAGGGTGCGAATCAAAAAATGTCTGCTCAAAAAACCGAGCAAGAAGCAGAGAAGAGAAAGCTCCTATCCAATCGGGAAGTTCTTGCCGATCAGAAAGGAATTCTTGATAGCGAAAGAAAGGAGAAAGATGCGCTCCTTTCGCAAACCAAGAGTAAAGAGTCTAATTACAAGAAACTCCTCACCGAGACTGAGGCGAGAAAGGAAGCCATGGAGAAAGAGCTTGAAGATTTCTCGGCGCGGCTCAAGCAAGAGATTGATCCAAATTCTCTGCCGAAACCCGGAACAAAGATTTTCTCTCCGCCACTGATCCCCATACGCATTACCCAGAAATTCGGCCGTACCGCAGACTCAGGCCGTCTCTATACGTCTGGAACGCACAATGGAACAGACTTTGGCGCTCCGCGCGGCACGAAAGTATACACGATGGCGGATGGTATTGTCACGGCAATTGGAAATACCGACGAGATATCCGGGTGTTATTCATACGGCAAATGGGTACTCATAAAGCATCCAAGCGGCCTCTCAACCATGTATGCGCATCTCGACCTTATCAGGGCTTCTCCCGGGCAAGAAGTTAAACGGGGCGAATTTATCGGATATACCGGGAAAACGGGATACGCGACAGGATCGCATCTTCATGTGACGGTGTATGCGACTCAGGCGGTGAAGATTATGAAATATGAGAGCAGTAAATTCTGTAAGAATGCCGTGATACCCATAGCGCCAACGAATGCCTATCTTGATCCGGAATCATATATGTGAAATTATGTAAAATATAAAATCAGAAAATCAAATGCAAAAGCAAAAAGTGAAAACAAGAAAAAATAGAAATCGCAACACACAAGCGGGTTTCCTGCATCTTATAGGCCTTTTTGCAGTTTTCGCCGCCACACTTTGGTACTTCCAGATGGATGTTCGTGGCTTCATTGATGCCCATCCGGAAATACAAGAATTCTTCGTATCGTGGAAAAATTTCTTCGTGTCGCTTTGGAACAACTATCTCTCGCGGCTGCTCTTATTTCTTTGGGATGCTGTCCTCGTTGACTACGTATGGAAGCATGGAGTAGCGCTCGTAGCACAAGCCAGAGGCTGGTTCTAGGTTGTAAAAGCAGAAGAGTAAACTATAGTCGCAAAAGATACATTGTGCGACGACTGTGGAATTGGGTCAACACTCTTTAAGTACATTGCCAAGTACATTGCCCATAGTTTTGCTATGATATTCATTTTTTCGTTCATAAGAATCACCCAACATAAAAAGTTTGAAAAATTAGAATTCTTCGCTACAATCAGTATATATGATACGGATCGTGCAAAGAGAAGATCCCGTCCTTCGGGGGAAGGCGCGAGCGCTCTCCCCTGCTGAAATAAGCATATCAAAAATAAAGATAATTGTCAAGCGTATGAAGCAGGCGCTCGCCGAGCAGAGAGATGGCGTTGCAATAGCGGCGCCGCAGATCGGAGAGCCGCTCCGAATATTTGTGGTCTCTAAAAGGCTTTTTGAGCTTAAAGACGGTCTTGGGATTTCGGGAGCAGGAACAGAAAATACGGCAGAAGCTGTAAAAAAAAGATATGACGATCTAGTATTTATTAATCCGGAAATTCTCAAGCTCTCTAAACAGCGCTCTCTGATGCCCGAAGGGTGCCTTTCTGTGCGCTGGCTTTATGGTAAAGTGTCTCGCGCACAGAAAGCAAAAATTCGCGCATATGGTGAGAATGGCAAGATGTTTGAAATGGGCGGTTCGGGACTCCTTGCGCAAGTCTTCCAGCATGAGACGGATCATTTGAATGGCATTCTCTTCTCCGACACCGCAGTAGACCTTCGCGAAATGCCGCCGGAAAAGCAAAAGAAAATAAATAAATAATAATAGAGAATGTCAAATGATGTAAATTTTGCCTTTTTTGGTACCCCGGACTTTGCAGTGGGAGTCTTAGAAGAGCTTGAAAAGAAGAGCATGCTCCCCTCTCTTATAGTCACTGCGCCTGATAAGCCGAAAGGCCGCGGGCTTGTACTCACTCCCTCGCCGGTGAAGGTTTGGGCAGAGGAAAGAAAGATACCGGTACTTCAACCTGAAAGTTTATCAAGCAATTCAAGCAATTTGTCTGCCTCGCGGCCTTACCCGCAAGCGGCGGGCCCTGACGCCGACCCGGCATCCAAACTACTCGAGTTGCTTTCACGACATGATCTTTTCATCGTTGCCGCTTATGGCAAGTTAATCCCAAAAAATATTTTAGATATTCCAAAGTATGGCGCCCTGAATGTTCACCCCTCTCTCCTTCCCCGCCTTCGCGGAGCATCGCCGATAGAATCTGCAATACTCTCTGAAGAGAAAACCGGCGTGACTATTATACAGATGGATGGAGAAATGGATCACGGGCCTATTATTGCGCAACGCGAAAAAATAATAAAAGATTTCAGAAACAATCCCCCAAAAGCGACAGAACTTGAGAAAAATCTCGCGCATTTCGGCGGCGCGCTTCTTGCGGAAGTTATTCCGGAATGGCTCTCGGGAGAACTTCGCGCCGTACCGCAAGATCACAGCCAGGCGACGTATTGCAAGAAAATTACGAAAGATATGGGACTGATAGATTTGAAAGAAGATGCGCTTAAAAATTTAAGAAAAATAAGAGCATTTGATGTATGGCCCGGCGCCTACTTTTTTGCTGACCTTCCCGGTAAAGATGAAAAAGGGGAAATCAGAGTGAAGATTGTTGACGCTGAAATAGAGAAAGAAGGCACAGCGGCGGCCGAAAGGCTTAGAATTCTTCAGGTTATTCCAGGGGGGAAGAAGAAGATGGCGTATGCAGACTTTCTTCGAGGAATTTCTCGATAGGAGGAGATTTGTCTACGTTCGTAAAATCTTTTTTATTGCCGCGGCGCCTTTTCGAAATAAAGTTCTTTCCTTATCTTTCCCATGAACGATCTCTCTCTCAAGCTTGTCTTTCATTTCGTCAATTGCGGCGTAGAGATCATCTCTCTCTGCAATGGCGACAAATTTTTTTCCCGCTAGGCCAAGCACAACTTCAGCGCGGAAGACATCCCCGGAGTGATGATGTTCTGTAGTCTTCCCTACCTCCACCTCGGCGACAACATTTTCAGGATGCTCTATAAGCTTCGCTTCAACCAAGAGAAGCTTTTTCTCGACATAATTTTTAATAGCCTCCGTCAAGTCAATATTCGTCCCCTTGATGTTAATGGTCATAAGCGTCAAAAATTACCAATAGTTAAATTGCCCCAGCCTCTTCTCCACTCTCTCGTATACTCTTTTTCATTTCTTGTACTATCCCTTCTATGCCCCCGGCGAAGATTTTTTCAATGCTGTGCCATGATTTCTTAATGCGATGGTCGGTTACTCTGTCCTGAAGGATATTATATGTCCTGATTTTCTCTGACCTATCGCCCGTACCGATTTGGTTCTGACGTTCGGCCCCAAGCTTTTTCGCCTCTTCTTCCTCGTGTATTTGTTCAATTTTTGCCGCGAGTAGGGACAGAGCTTTTTC